>NZ_CAMHZN010000003.1:0-295093 GCF_946190335.1 Streptococcus mitis | reverse complement strand
TCCACATTGCCAATGCTGTTTCTTGCTTCTGGTACTGCTCCATTGTCCACTGTTTGGACTGTTGGTTCTGGTTTGTACGTGTCTGCTTGTCCTTTGACATTGACTTTCACTGGAACTTCTTCGCTTGTGCCATCTGGGTAACGAACGATCACTGTTCCGGATACTTCGCCTGGTTGTCCTACGGCTGTATTTGGTGCGCCATCTTTCCATTCAAACGTTGTTTTCGGTGGTAAGCTGTCCACATTGCCAATGCTGTTTCTTGCTTCTGGTACTGCTCCATTGTCCACTGTTTGGACTGTTGGTTCTGGTTTGTATTCATCTTTTTGTGCACGAACATTTACAGTTACATTCACGGTATCTTTTGAGTCATCAGGATATGTTACAGTTACGCTACCTGCTTTATCTCCAGGTCCTGTTGTTGTACTTGGAGTTGTTGCCCATGTATAGGTTGTTCCTGCTGGTAATCCATTTTTATTAACACTTGTTCCTGCATCTGGTTTTACATCATAACTCACCGTTTGTTTTTGCACATTAGGAGTTGCAGTATATTTCGTTGTCATTGATTTGACGGTAATCGTAAATTGTCTTTGACTAGGATTGTCTGCATTATCTGTTACTTGAATAGTTGCAGTATAAGTTTTACTATCTTGTCCAACAGGTAATTTTGTTACTTCTTGAACTCCATTTTTAAATTTAATTGTCTTAGTCGCATTGTCATATACTAAGAAATCTGGTAAGCCCGTTACCGTTGTTGATTTAACACCAGTTCCTCCTGTATTATCAGTAGCTGCAACTTTTATAGAAGGTAATGTTCTATCCAATGCAATTAAATCCCAATTTTGTCTATCACTTGGTGTTGTGATCGTTGGAGCTGTTATGTCTTTTACTTCTAAAGGTATGTCAACTGGATCTGTCGTATTATCTAAATAAGTAACAGTCGCTTTAATCGTTTGAGTTCCTGCATTTGCTGTACTAATCGTTCCAGCAGTAACGGATTTCACCTTACTATTACCGTTATTACTAATAGCAACTGCTGCTTTTAAGTCATTATTTGTAATCGGAACATTTTGATTTCTAACGATTTTATTTCCTGTAGGAGCATATTCATCGCTTAACTTACGAACACTTACAGTTACATTCACAGTATCTTTTGAAGTATCTGGATAAGTGACTTCTACTACCCCAGATTTGTTACCAGGGCTTGATGTATCTGGTTTTGTTTTCCAAGCATATGTTGTCCCTGATGGTAATCCTGTTTTATTGATATTTGCTTCTGCGCTTGGTTCATCTTTATAGCTAACTGTTTGTGTTTGAGAATTTGCAGTTGCTGTATATTTGAAAGTTTGTGGTTTCCATACAAAACGAATACGTCCTGGTGCTCCATTATCATTCGCATGACCTACATGTTCATAGTTCGCATTTCCAGCCGGATCTTCGGTGTATAAATAACGAGTAATTGATTTTTCACCGGTAAATGGTTGATTATTAATATTCCCACTCACCGTAATTGTTGCTGGTTGTGCATCTGAACCTGTAGTTTCAGATTTAATCTTAGTTGCTGTTAGATATAAGCCATCTGGGCTTCCTCCACCTAAATAGCTATTATCTTCTTGTCCTAGTCCCTGTCTATTATCTGCTGCAAATGCTAAGTAAACTTTAGAAACCTTTCCATTATTATCTTTTGCTTTTAAAGTAATATTATTATTTTCATGTGAATATACATAAATTTCTTGATTACCAGGATTATCATACGGAATTTCTACTGTCGGTCTAATATTATCAACAATCTCAACAGGAATATCGACTGTTTTCATCGTCGTATTTCCACGAAGAATTTCAATTTGTTTATGATGAACCGTTGGTCTTGAAGTATCTACAGTAGATCCACCTTTCCAACGAATCGTCAGATCGGTCGCAGGTGCTGTTCCATTTGATAAAGTGATATAACTTCTAGCATCACCAAGTTCACCACTTTGATGTTGATTAATACGTTTGTCTTGTTTTCCTACAAAATCTAGCACTGTATATGGTGTCGATACATCTTTAACGGTTCCATTTTGATAATTTACTGTAACAACAGCATTTCGTGTTCCCGGTTGTTGTAAATTAAATGGTGTTTTCCATTGCACATCAACAGTAGATGGAAGTTCATTTCCTGTTTTTGACTTCACAAGATTTCTAGGATTTTTGTAGAAATCATGTGGATCTCCGTATAATGCCGTAATATTTTGATGTTTTGCTATAGGCTCATTCTGTGCATTTGTTTGAATTGTTTTAGGTGCAAATCCATCTTTAAAGTGAATCGTCATTGTTGCACCGTCAGCAGAAACTTCGGCATGATCATAGTCTACATGGACTGGTCTATTGACTACTTCAGGGTGTGCATCCTCAAACTTTTTAATTAAAGCTTTTTTTTCGGGTTCCGTTAAATGACGGACATCATCTACATAAGTTGGTGTTGCCAAATCATTAACCGTATTACGCTCACTTTGAGCTTTTACATGAAATGTATAAGTAATACTATTTTCCGGATTTCTTCTTCCTGCCGCAATAGTTACTCTATAATCACCAGGCTCTACAGCTTCTCCCGTTTTATCATAACGCCCAAGCCAACCTCTTATAACCGCTTTAACTTCTGGATTATTAACAGGCCATACACCAGATGTGATATCCTGAAAGTCTTCCTTTCCAGTACGAGGATTTTTATAAGCAACTCTCAATGTTATACCTTTAAGCTTATCTAAACCACTAATAACACCTACAGTTTTTAAATAATATGGTGATTTATCTTCCTTACCTCTATTTTCTCCATATTCATACTTATATAAAGGTTCTCCTGGGCCTCTTTGACCTAACACTCTCATAAATGAGTATATCTCATCAGAATTATAATACGTCAAATCAGTTCTAGTTTCATTAACTAACCCAGCTTCTCCTCTTCCATGCTGATTTTGCGTAGGTAAAAAGTATACCGCCCTAAATCTACTCTCACCATTCCCATTAATAGGTTGGCCATTTCTAGGGTCACGTTTACCAGAATGAGCTCTTGTCATTCGATTTGCTACTTTATTTCGAAGACGTGTGACTTCTTTTAGGAGCGACTCTACCTCGTCCTCCCTGTTACTATCCTCAGAAAGTTTTTCAGCTGTTTTAACTAATTCTTTCTCAGCATCGCTGAACTCATAATTTATTTGATTAGCTAAACTGTAAATTTCATTTACAGTTTCTGTTACTTTTGCTATTTTTTCTTTGCTTAAATCTGATTTCTCTTCTTTTTGAGGCTCAGTTTTTTCTCTAGACTCTGAGGCTTTTTCTTTTTCAGGTTTATCCTCTAATTTTTCAAAAGATTCTTTAAGAGCTTTCTCTTCTTTATCTACCTCTTCTTGACTTACTGTCGGACTTTCCATCAGTTGTTGTGCGCGCGACAAAGAAAGATTCAATTTCTCTACTGAATCTATAGTTTTTTTGCTTAAGTCTATATTCTTAATTTTTTCTATTAATTCGATTAAAGATTGTTTATTAACCTCTGTTTTAGCTACATCCTCTTTTTTATCGAGCTCATCAGATTTTTTTGATAATGGAGAAGTGACTCCCAAATTAATCTCATTATCTTCCTGCTTAATTACTTCATCTTTAGGTGTTTTACCTTTATCCCTATCATCTCCATCTTCTGCCGAGTTCATTGATGTAACAACTGAAGATGCCACTTCATCTGCTCTGACAACTTGTGTTTGTTGCAATCCTATTGCACCAGTTGCTAAAAAAAGAGTACAGCCAAAAAGAAAATGCTTCCCTTTTTTTACCATTCTCCAATTCTTTTGATTTATTCCTTTACGATTAAATAACATAACAGAAACCCCTTAATAAAGCATTAATTAATACAGTTTATTATATCAAATTATTCAAAATTACTCTACCCTTTTCTTCCATATTTTATTTTAATTGATTGAATTTAGAGTGGTAAACTGCAACTTCTAAAATATTACTAGAAATTTATTTGAATTTCCCAATCAGTTTATTCATATTTTACTTCATTCCACTATAATTCTGTAGAGTATCTAGTATTGATACCAAAGCAGAGTCACAAAGTATTAATTAAATATATTTTTAAGTATAACTTAACATTACTCAAACCCACTATGAATACATTAAATTTATAAAATGTAAACTAGGTCCCCACTCCCAAATCTCTCCTCTAAAGAAACACCTTTTTACGTATACCGCTTAGCATAATTCTTGAAAAATTCTATACTATTTATCTATTTAATACTTTATGAAATATTCAGAACCTAGATTGTCAAATTAAGTTAGATTTTTCATGTAACTCAGAAAAACTTGGTATGGTATTTGATAATTCAAAGACTTTTTAGGAATTCTATTTCTTTTATCAGTTTAGCTGATAAATAATTTTGAGAAATATTAGTAAAATCCATTTGTTTCGGTAGTCTATTTCGTCTTAATAAGCCATTAGAATGTTCATTGAGACCTCGTTGACTAGGACATCCTAGATACGCAATGAAAATATCAATGTCATGTGCTAAGACAAGTGTCACAACGTTATTCAGAATATAGCCTGATAGAGTGACCAACAGATGTACTTTGAATCCTCAGAACCAACGGTACTTAGAGGAATTGTATCCAATGTCGCCTAGTTCATGGAAAATACATGCTCAATGATTACGAATAGGTTGACAAAGTGATAATGGAAAACTATCGATGATGACAATACTATTTTGAGAAAGTTGAGTATTCATGGCTTGCCGAATGATTTAAACTAACCAAATCAGCTGTCTTAACCGTCGATTAAATCGACTTCTTTCAGGGAGACACCCACAGGGAAAGAGTTGGCATATCCGATAGAAATGACGTTGTGATTTAATGCCTAGTTCAGTCTGTAAAATAAGCAAAACTAATAGAGACTGATCTGAAACCTTAGACAAGCTGATATTGTTACGATGTTTGTAAGATTCGGGACATTGTTCACTATATAGCTGAAGACAAATTTTGATAATTATTTCAAAGTCCATTGCAAGTGATGAGATTTACCTGTATATTGTAAGTCGCTCATTGGGGCTAACCTCCTGTTTGTTTCAACACTTACAGTGTAGTCCTTTTGAGCTTTTTATTGTATTTTGAAAATAAATAGCACCACGAGTACAATTTATTAAAATCAATTATTGACTTGTTGTTATGGCATTCAAATTAACAACTCGGGGTTTGGGGATTCCCCAAAATTCAAATCATCCCAAAAGTTAGATTTTTCTGTCTAACTTTTAGGGTGCAGTTCAATTTAACCGCGTTTCCTTATTTTAAAATCCTCATATGTCTTTCTTTTTTATGATTAGCATCGTAGTATTCCAGCATCGTAGTATTCCAGCATCGCATGATACAAACGAGCCTTCGTTTTATCTTGTTGTTTAATTCCATGAAGAAATAATTCTGCTCGCTTTAATTTCAGTATGTATTCGCATATCTGATCAAAATCCTTGTCCATATTACTTTTGAAAATAAACATCTTTTTCCTCCATCACATCAACTATTTTTTGCATCAAAATAGACATATCCATTTTATTCTCATAGCTTATTCTCCCAACTACAGTTGCAAGACGGGCTATAGAATTGATATTCTTTCCGACTTGTTCCAACTCTTCTGTTAAAGGAACTAAACTTTCAGAGGTTATCAGAAGGTTATCACAAAGCTATACGAGCTTAAAAATCGACAAAAAAGAGTTTGGGACAAAAAGATTTTTATTTTAGGAATTCTTTATTATAAATTTTAAAAATCGATAGATTAGACAAAAAAAGCGAACAAGACAGAATTCTGAGTGTCAGATAACTCGTTTTGTTCGCTTTTTATATTTAAGGTTAGACTTTTGTCCCAGACTCTTTGAAACATTGATATAATCGTATTGATTAACGTTTTGAGGCAACTGACCTCGTCAGGTTGCAGTCACATTTGTAAGTGACTAAAGTCGCAACAACTGTGTCAGTTGCACCAATTTAGTAAGAAAGTACAAAAAAGAACACCCCGAAAGGTGCTCTTTGTAAGTATAGTAATTCTTTCGAATTAACGTTTACTAAATTGTGATGCTTTACGAGCTTTCTTAAGACCTGGTTTCTTACGTTCAACTTTACGTGAGTCACGTGTAAGAAGTCCTGCACGTTTCAATGAATCGCGGAAGTCTGGGTCTACTTGAAGAAGGGCACGAGCGATACCGTGACGGATAGCTCCTGATTGACCAGCGTATCCACCACCTACAACGTTAACGAAAACGTCGTATGAACCTACAGTTGAAGTAACTGCGAACGGTTGGTTGATGACAAGACGAAGGTCAGCGTGTGGGATGTACTCTTCAACATCTTTTTTGTTAACAGTGATTTTACCAGTTCCTGGAACAAGGCGAACGCGTGCAACAGCGTTTTTACGACGTCCAGTACCTGCATATTGTGCTTGTGACATACTTTATTGTTCCTTTCCTTAGATAAGTCCTGAAATGTCAAGAACTTCTGGTTGTTGTGCAGCGTGAGTGTGCTCAGCTCCAACAAATACTTTCAACTTCATACCTTGAGCGCGTCCAAGAGTATTGTGTGGAAGCATACCTTTAACTGATTTCTCAATCAAACGTACTGCATTTTTAGAACGAAGTTCACCTGCAGAGATTTGTTTCAATCCACCTGGGTGGTTTGAGTGAGTGTAGTAGATTTTATCAGTTGCTTTTTTACCAGTCAATTTAACTTTTTCAGCATTGATAACAATTACAAAGTCACCTGTATCAGTGTGTGGTGTAAATGTTGGTTTGTTTTTTCCGCGAAGTACGCTAGCAACTACTGCAGAAAGACGTCCAAGTGGTACATCAGTTGCGTCAACTACGTACCATTTACGTTCAACTTGGCCTGGTTTAGCCATAAATGTTGTTTTGTTCATGATTTCTCCTATATATAGTTCGATTTTTGTTTACGGTGATGGGTGTTCCTTCCCATCGAAAAGTATTTGGAAGGTTCCGGGGCCTTTCAAATGGGGTAAACAATACCGCCTACTATCATACCAAATTTCACCCCTAAAAGTCAATAGATATGAAAAATATTTTTCTAAATTCCACTCTTTTTGTCTCTAAAAAACCTCGCTTTCGCGAGGCTCTTCTATTTATAAGATAAGGCACGTTTAAAGGTTTTCCAAGGACCTAAATCATCTGTCTGCAAAACGAGACTAGCATACATACGTCCGATAAAGACTGTTGCAGTTACTGCAAAAGCAATCGTAATCGCAAGCGAAATCCAAGCTTCTAACCCATTTGCATAGCCATTAATGGCTCTAAATGGCATGAAGAAGGTCGAAATAAAGGGAATATATGAACCAATCTTCAAGATGAGATTGTCACCAGCTGCACCTAGAGCTGTCACTCCAAAAAAACCACCTATAATCAAAATCATCAAAGGCGACAAGGCTTTTCCTGAGTCCTCAGGACGAGAAACCATAGAACCTAGGAAGGCTGCTAAAACAACGTACATAAAGAGGCTAACCAAGACAAACAATAAGGTGTTGAGCGAGAAAGCCTCTCCTATATGGTTTAAAATACCAGATTGTGCCAAGATTGGTAGGTCTTTAAAGAGAAGAATGGCAGCAAGTCCACCCACGACGTAAATGCCAATATGGGTCAAAATCACAAGAAGCAGAGCCAGCATGCGAGCGTAGAAATAATGACTAGCTCGGATACTAGAGAAGACCACCTCCATGATTTTGGTTCCTTTCTCGCTAGCCACTTCCTGAGCAGTGACACTAGCATAGGTAATCAAAATCATATAAAGGAAGAAACCAAGCCCTGCGGCCGCAATGGTTTGAACAATTTTTTTGTTTTCCTTAGATTCATCAATCTTCTCAGTAAAATCAACGGTTTGACTCAGGCGTTTTTCCTGTTCTTGAGACAAATTAGCTGCCGAACGATTGAGTTGGTATTGCAGTTCATTTAGTCTATTGGTTACAGCTAGTTTGATGCCACTTTCAAGAGAGGTTTCACCATGATAGACGGCCTTGATGACGCTGTCCTCTTGGTCGACGGTTAGGTAACCCTTGATTTTCTCATCCTTGATAGCAGTTTGGGCACTGGCTTCATCCTTATAATCAAAGTTGATACCATTAGTACCCTTGAGCCCTTCTTCCACAGATGGCACTGTTGTTACTACTGCTATCTTGCTATTCTTGGCCATAGAAGACCCTTGGAGGTAGCCAATTCCTACAGATAAGGCTAAAAAGAGGAACGGCGAAATCACCATAAAGAAGAAACTCCATGACTTAACATGTCGAAGATAGGTTTCCTTCATTACAACCCACATATTTCTCATACTTCCACCCCTGATTCTAGTTTAAAGATTTCATCAATTGTTGGCGCTTGCTGGTCAAAGGTTGCGATGTATTGCCCCTGAGTCAAGATTGGGAAGAGTTCCCTTCCAGCGCTCTCATCCTCTAAGATCAATTTCCAACTGCCTTGTTTGGTCAAACTCACCTGTTTGACATGAGGAAGATTTTCCAATTCTTCCTTACTTCGTTCACTTGAAACAAAGAGACGCGTTTTCCCGTATTGATTGCGGACATCCTGGACCGGCCCATGCAAGACCACACGGCCATCTCGAATCATGAGAATATCGTCACAAAGCTCCTCGACGTTGGTCATGACATGGTCAGAAAAGATAATGGTTGCTCCGCGCTCTTTTTCCTGAAAGATGACTTGCTTGAGCAATTCAGTATTGACTGGATCCAAGCCACTGAAAGGCTCATCCAAGATAATCAAGTCTGGCTCATGAATCAGAGTAATGATGAGCTGAATCTTCTGCTGATTTCCTTTTGACAGGCTCTTGATTTTATCTGTCAGCTTTCCTTTCACTTCCAACCTCTTCATCCATTGAGGGAGTTTTTCCTTGACTTCCTTGGCATCCATACCTTTTAGAGTCGCCAAGTAGCGAACTTGTTCAAGGACTGTCAATTTAGGCATGAGACTGCGTTCTTCAGGCAGATAGCCAATCCGAGTGTAGGTCTCTTGACGAATATCCTGACCATCTAGACTGATTTCTCCTTGGTATTCTAAAAACTTCAAAATACTGTGGAAAATCGTTGTCTTCCCAGCACCGTTTTTCCCGACTAATCCCAAAATACGACCTGGTCGCGCTTGAAAGTCAATACCAAACAAAACTTGCTTAGGTCCAAAACTTTTCTCTAGACTTCTTACTTCTAGCATCTTTCACCTCCGAAATGTCTTGCACTCATTATACTCCTTTTTGATAGCATTTACAATGATTTCTGTCCATTTTTATCATCCTCATTTTAGTAAAAAATCTTAGGGTACTTTGAGTTATGAGTACATTATACACTGGTAAACTCCAATTTATCTTCTCTGTTCCTCAACTGTCTATTTTTGATCCTGAATTGTTATTTGAAAAGCAAAAATCCACCCCAAAGGATGGATTGATACTTTAACGCACTTCTGCATTCACTTTTTCTTCGAGAGAAGCTTGGATTTTTTCCATATAGCGTGCGACTTCTTCGTCAGTTAAGCTATCTTCCGGATTTTGGAAGGTCAAGCTATAGGCCATTGACTTCATACCAAGTCCCAATTTCTCACCTGAAAAGACATCAAAGAGTTTGATATCTGTCAAACGTTTCACACCGGCAGCTTGGATAGCGTCCACAACTTCTTGGTGAGTCACTTCTGCCTTAAGGAGAAGGGCAACGTCACGGCTGACTGCTGGGAATTTCGTGATTTCCACAAATGGAGCAGCAGGTTGAAGGGCTACTTCGATGGCTGAAAGGTTGAGCTCAGCCACATACGTTTCTGGAATATCGTAGGCCTTAGCAGTGACTGGGTGTACTTGACCAAGGAAACCAAGGACTTGGTCACCAAGTGAAATCATAGCTGTACGTCCTGGGTGGAGGCTTGCAATTTCAGCTGTAGCTGTATAGGTCACTGCAAGTCCCAAACGAGCAAAGAGGGCTTCAAGGATTCCTTTAGCATAGAAGAAATCAACTGGAACTGCTGCTGTTTGGAAATCTTTTTCAGCAACCAAGCCTGTCAAGGCAAAGGCAAAGCTGTTGATCTCATTTGGAAGTTCTTCTTTCGGATTACCTGTTTGTTCAAAGACTTTTCCAATCTCGTAAAGGGCCAAGTTTTTATTCTTACGAGCTACGTTGTAGGCCACCGTATCCAAAATACCTGAGATCATATTTTGACGGAGGACAGAACGATCCACTGTCATTGGCCACATGAGTTCTGTAAGGTTACTTGGTTGAGCTGTAAACTCAACTGCTTTTTCAGGAGTTGTCAGAGCATAGGTAATGATTTCTGTTAAACCTGCTCCTTCAGCAATCGTACGAACTTGACGGCGAAGTTTTTGTGTCACAGTCAATTCACCAGCTGTTCCATCGTCTTTTGGAAGACTAGTTGGCAAGCGGTCATAACCATAGATACGAGCGATTTCTTCAAAGAGGTCTGCTTCAATAGTGATATCCCAACGACGACGTGGTACGCTGACTGTAAAGCTATCTGCATTTCCAGAAAGGCCAAAGCCAAGACGACGGAAGACATCTTCTACATCAGTGTATGAAAGCTCCGTACCAAGGACGCGGTTAACGTCTGCAAGGGTTGAAGATACTTCTACATCTGCAGTGTCAAGCTCACCTGCTGAAACGATGCCTTTACGTACAGTAGCACCAGCAAGTTCTGCAATCATGCTAGCTGCCGCATCAAGGGCTTCATTGACTGTTGCCACATTAATGCCTTTTTCAAAGCGAGAAGACGACTCAGAACGAAGATTCAAGCGACCGCTAGTTTTACGGATAGATTTGCCATTGAAGACAGCAGCTTCAAGGACAACGCGACTAGATTTTTCAGAGATTTCTGTTGCTTGACCACCCATAACACCTGCAAGAGCTACTGGCTTGTCTGCGACAGTGATGACTAAGTCATTCACGTCCAAATCACGTTCTTCACCATCCAAGGTCACCAATTTTTCACCAGCACGCGCTTCACGTACACGGATGTCAGTCCCTTCAAAGGTATCCAAGTCAAAGGCGTGCATTGGTTGACCAAAGTAGAGCAGGATGTAGTTGGTCACGTCCACCACGTTGTTAATGGGACGGATACCTTCATTCATAAGGAGGTTTTGCAACCATTGTGGACTTGGTGCGATAGTCACATTGTCCAAGATACGAGCTGCATAATAAGGCGCCTTGTCTGTTTCAATACCTACAGAAAGGGCATCTGCTGCAGCTTGGTCCGTTTCTGAAAGAGTGAATTCTTTAAAGTTGACTGTCTTGTCATAGATGGCTGCCACTTCGTGAGCCACTCCACGCATAGAAAGGGCATCCGCACGGTTTGGTGTGATAGAAAGTTCGATAATTTCATCATCCAAGTCTAGGTAAGAGAAGACTTCCTCACCTGGAACGGCATTTTCTGGCAAGATTTGGATACCATCTGCGAATTCCTTAGGTACAACTGAGTCAGAAATTCCCAATTCACCAAGTGAACAGATCATCCCAAGTGACTCCAAACCACGGATTTTCCCTTTTTTGATCTTGTAATTGTCAGCGATACGAGCTCCCGGAAGTGCCACCATAACCTTAATACCAGCACGCACATTTGGTGCTCCACAGACGATTTGACGAGCTTCTTCTTCGCCAACGTTAACCTGACAAACATGGAGGTGAGTTTCTGGCACATCTTCACAAGACAAGACCTCACCGACGACAATTTTTGAGAGACCAGCAGCTGGTGATTCGACACCCTCTACCTCGATCCCTGTAGTTGACATTTTTTCAGCCAACTCTTGTGATGGCACATCAATGTCCACCAATTCTTTTAACCATTTATAAGATACAAGCATAATTTATTTCTCCAGAATGACAGTTGTCACTCTAGTTATTTTCCTTTCCTATCATTTCAATAGAAGAATCCTCTTCTTACCTTAATTTCTTTTTCAGTAACCAATCCGTATCTACTTTTTGACCAACCATAAAATGATGTTGGCTAAATTTTTCAAAACCATATCGATTATAAAATGCTTGAGCTTTTGTATTATGCTCCCAAACACCTAGCCAAGCCCAAGAAAAACTATTTTTTGTAGCAAGTTCAAGAGCGAATCCAAACAATTGCTTACCTAGTCCAAATCCTTGGAATTTTTGTAGCACATAGAGGCGTTGAATTTCAAAAGCATCCTCTAATTCTCTCTCAGTCTGAGCACTTCCCCAGTTGACTTTGAGAAAACCAGCTATCTCCTCTTCATGCATAATGAAATAGGTTTCGGATTCTGGATTTTCCAACTCAGTTGACAAAACTCTCAGACTATAAGACTCTTCAAAGTATTCCTGTAACTGCTCTTCCGTATTATCATGAGCAAATGTTTCACTAAAGGTTTGTTTGGCAATTTTGGACAACACCCCAACATCTGCCTTTTCTACTTTTCTAATCATTATTTAAACTGTTCTGAGAAGCGGACATCTCCTTGGTAGAATCCACGGATATCGTTGATTCCGTAACGGAGCATAGCTACACGCTCTTGACCAAGACCAAAGGCAAATCCAGAGTAAACTGTCGCATCGATACCACTCATTTCAAGGACACGTGGGTGAACCATACCGGCCCCCATAATTTCGATCCAACCTGTTTTCTTACATACGTTACAGCCTTCTCCACCACACTTGAAGCAAGAAACATCCACCTCAACAGATGGCTCTGTGAATGGGAAGTAGGATGGACGCAGACGGATTTGACGCTCTTCACCGAACATTTTTTGGACAATCAACTGCAGGGTTCCTTGAAGATCTGCCATAGAAATGTTCTTCCCAACAACCAAGCCTTCGATTTGGTGGAACTGGTGACTGTGAGTCGCATCGTCCGTATCACGACGGAACACACGCCCTGGCGAGATCATCTTCAAAGGACCTTTAGAAAAATCATGGGCATCCATAGCACGCGCCTGAACTGGAGACGTGTGGGTACGGAGCAAGATTTCTTCAGTGATATAGAAAGTATCCTGCATATCGCGAGCTGGGTGGTCTTTGGGAAGGTTCATACGCTCAAAGTTATAGTAGTCTTGCTCCACTTCAAAACCATCCACGACTTGGTAACCCATACCGATGAAGATATCTTCGATTTCTTCACTGGTTTGTGTGAGGACGTGGCGGTGACCAGTCGCAACTGGACGACCTGGAAGGGTCACATCGATACTCTCACTTGCTAATTGAGCTGCAACTTTCTTTTCTTCCAAAAGCTTAGCAGTTTCTTCAAAAGCTGCTGTCAAGACATCACGCGCTTCATTGACATGTTTCCCGATAATCGGACGCATCTCAGCAGAGACATCTTTCATCCCTTTGAGGATTTCAGTGAGCGATCCCTTTTTACCAAGGACAGAGACACGCAAATCTTGCATCTCTTTTTCATTTTCAGCAGTAATCTGCTTCAAGCTAGCCAGCGTTTCTTCACGAAGCGCTTTTAATTGTTCTTCAATAGTTGACATAATTCCTCCATCAGTCGCTCGTAGATAAAAAGAAAACCACATGCCAAAAACTCCACTCGGAGCGTTGACACGCGGTACCATCCGTTTTCATCTGACAAGTCAGACCTTCATTTCTAAATCCATGCGCAAGTGAATTCACCCAGCTTTCATATAAAGAGCTTGCAGTCACGGCTCTCCTCCCTGATATACTTCCCTTGAGTTACTAGTCTTGCAGATTTCTATTCAATTACTACATAGTTTATCAGATTTTGAGTTAAAAAACAAGTTAGATTAGACTAATTTCAATACAAAACTCGTTCCTTTTTCTGTTGCTCCATTTTCCACAAATCCAAGCGACTTGAAACAGCGCCTAGATACATGATTGTAAGTGTAGATTTCCTTGACTCTCAATTCTTTCCATCCTTTTATTCGAGCCAATTCAATCAAAGTACTTAGGATCTTTTTTCCAAGTCCTCGATGTTGGTAAGCGGGATTTCCAATCACAATGGGGAGATTGTCCTGAGATAGTGTAACATCCCCAATTGGAAACCATTCACCCTTCTCCTTGACTTCAATCCAAAAAAGCTCACCATGCTGATCCAAATAGGAATACATGGCTTCCAAAGTTTCTTGACTATAAGGAAGCTTCACCCCATCTACGAGGTGAACCAAGTTCACATCCTGATACCAAGCAAGAGCTTCTTCACAATGATTGACCTTATAATAAGGAACAAGACGCAGTGAATTATCTATTTGTAGGGTCTGTTTCATCTGCTTTCCTTTTCAACAAAAGAGTTGCTGCTTGATTAAAACCATCACACCAGTTATACCATTTTGCTTCATACTCATCTTGAGCTAAGATATGATTTTTTAAATCCAGAACAGAGTAAATTTTTCTTTCTTCGCAGGCTTGCGCATAGAGATGATATAGTTCATCACCACCATCTCTATCCCACTCAGCAGAAATCGTATCCCGACCTGCCAATAAAGCCTGATAAGCCCTGTGATGCCCATCTGTAATCAACAAGCAATCTCCAAAGGCAAGAATACTGATTGGATCGACTTGGATTGTTTCTGCCGACTGGTAAAGCATCTGAATATCTTGCAACTTCTTTTCTGATAAGTATAGTTGAGTCGGATGAAGATCTGCTATATTGACTTTCATTTCTTTCTCCTCAAAGGAATTTGATAGTCACTTCTGCTTGCCTTTAAATCGCCATTGGAAGCGGAGCTTGTCATAGAAGGGAAATTCGATAAACAATACTCCCAAGCCCACACAGAGACTGGCAAGAACGTCTGATGGGTAATGAACTCCCAGATAGACCCTTGATACCAACACACTGACTAGGTAGATAACAAGGACGATTTGCACGATTTTTCTCCAGACTGGATCTTTCATCCGTTGACTGAGAATGACAATCAGAGAACCGACCATCAAGGTTACAGCCAGAGAATGGCCACTTGGAAAGGAAAATCCCTTCTCCTCAACCAAGTGTAAAATAGCTGGTCGTGGGCGCTGGTAAATATTTTTAAAGGTCACGATTAAAAGACCTGCCAAAGCCAGATTTCCCAGCATGAAGAAACTTTCTATCTTCCACCGCTTACGATAAAAGACAAAAGCTGTAATGACAACCCAAGTGATAATCACTGGGATATCAATCAAGCGTGTGATGGCCCTGAAAAGAATAGTCAAGTAATCTGGCAAGTCTCCTCGAACGGCAGTCTGTATCGGTTGGTCAAAACCGACCAGCGTTTCAGGGTAAAATTTGACCATGTAGCCAAGAATAACGAAAAGTAAAAGGGCAAAACTGCCCTTCATTAAAAATGTTTGTTTATCTCTCATAATGTTTTAAGGTTGGTTTCAAGAGAACATACAACAACCAGAATGAAACGGAAAAGATTACACCCTCAATCAAGTTAAAAGGTAATACCATGGTCATTAGGTAGTTGGAAAGTCCCAAAATTTTTCCAATATCAAAGTTAGCAAACTTAGCGTACAAAGGAACAGCATAAACATAGTTGAGAACCAACATAGCCACGGTTAAACCAATAGTCCCAGCTAGAGAGCCTAGTAGGAAACGAAGAGTTGTCCGTTCCTTTTTCCAAATCAAAGCAAATACGATGACAAAAACTCCCAAAGCTACGATATTCATCGGCAAACCAATGTAAGTATTCACTCCTTGACTATTAAGAAGCAATTTCAAGAGTGAGCGAAGCAAGAGAATTCCTAGAGCAGCAGGCAAATCCATGACCACCAGACCCACAAGGACTGGCAAGATACTAAATTCGATCTTGAGGAAGGACGCCGCTGGCAAAAGCGGAAAGTCAAAGTACATCAGCACAAATGAGATGGCTGATAGAATCGCAATGGTCGAAAGTCGACGTGTGTTTGTCATAACAGGTTCCTCCAATTTTCTATAAAATCAGAAGAAGTTAGAAAGGATTCCCCTATCTATTCTCACTTTTTATACCCCAAAAGTTCCCTCGCACTCTATTGAGCAAACGGTTACAATTTAGCTATAAATCTATCAGAACAGACAAAGCTATTCTTTCGTCTTCTCCCATCCAGACTATACTGTCGGTTGTGGAATCTCACCACATCAGCTTGCGCTCGCGGACTTCTTTAAAGAGAAGGAAAAGATCATTTCCTAGTTAAAGTCACCGCCGGTCGGGAATCACACCCTGCCCTGAAGACTCTTTTATCATAACAAAAAACGCTTGCAAGCGCAAGCATTTTGTTCATTTTCATTTTCATTTTTTATTTCAATTTATCCACTTCATAGGTATGAATGAGCTCAAGACCTGCAAAGTTCTGCTGGCGGAGGGCTTCGTAGACAATCATGCAGACGGTATTAGACACATTGAGACTGCGGACATGTTCATCATTCATAGGAATACGGAGAGCTTTCTCAGGATGTTCGCGCATAAAGTCCTCAGGCAAACCCTTGTCTTCACGTCCAAAGAGAAAATAATGGTCTTCATCAGTCGATAAATCCACCTCAGAATAGACTTTTTCCGCGAATTTCGAAATCAGATAGAGTTTGCCCTTCATCTGAGACATGAAATCCTCCAAACTCTCGTAAAAATAAATCTCTAGCTTATCCCAATAATCCAATCCAGCTCGCTTCATCTTGCGGTCATCAATAGGAAAGCCCATTGGCTTGATGATGTGGAGGGGAGAATTGGTCGCAGCGCAAGTACGCGCGATATTGCCTGTATTTTGTGGAATTTGAGGTTCAAATAATACAATGTGATTTGTCATGACTTGCTTCCTTTTACCATTGCAAAAAAATAGCCACACTGCCCGGAGTCAAGCTCAGCAAACAGCGTGGTTAAGGCATCGTTAACTTACCTCACAACAGGTTTGAAGTAAATCAGCGAAACTACTTTCTTAGTATAACACTTTCAGAATCATTGTCAATAGAAACGACTTGATTTTTTCAATTTTTTCAAGCTATTTCCAAGGGTTGTAAAATCGTCCCTGATTCTGAAAGATAAGTAGTAAACTAGCTACTAAAAACACAGCTGCCAAAAGCAAGGTAAGATAGTCTCCTTTTTTCAAGGCCTGATAACTATACCAAGTCCGCTTTTTCTCTTTCCCAAAACGGCGAAGTTCCATGGCGGTCGCAATGGTATCAATGCGTTCTAACGAGCTAAAAATCAAGGGAGTAATAATGCGCAGATTGCCTTTGATTCGTTGCATAAGAGAAGCTTTCTTGGACAATTCCAGCCCACGCGCTTCCTGAGACATCTTGATAGTAAAGAATTCTTCCTGCAAATCTGGGATATAACGCAAGGTCAGGCTGACAGAATAAGCAATCTTGTAAGGTACACCAATTTGATTTAAACTGGAAGCAAACTGACTAGGATGAGTTGTCATCAAAAAGATAATAGCCAGAGGAATGGTGCAGAGATACTTAATGGCCAAATTTAGCAGATAAAAGAGCTCTTGACTGGTCAGAGTGTAGGCACCGATTCCCTGCCAAATCACACTTCTCTCTCCGTAAAGTCCAACACCATACTCGGGAGAAAAGAGGTAGACCATCAAGACGTTTAAAACGGCAAATACCGTCGCAAAAACGGCCACAAAGGAAACATCTTTAAAACGGATTTCTGACAAATAGAGGAGAAAGACCGAAAAGACAGCAATCAGAACAAGCAATCTGGTATCATAGCTAATCATGGCAGCCAATGACACGAGAATGAAAAAGAGAAGTTTCCCAGCTCCTGACAAGCGATGAATCACAGTATCTCTATGCTGGTAACCAATTAATTTTGCTTGCATCCTTCTCTCCTTTCTTTGTAAAATGCCGTTAAAGCAAGTGGATCCACGTCGAGTTTCTTAGCCAAGTTGAAGATAGAAGTTTCTTTTAGATTGGCTTTTACTAACAGCTCAGGACTGCTCAAAAGACTAGCTGGATCAGTATCGGCAATCAATTCCCCATCCACCATGACAAGAGCCCTATCCGAATAATCCAGCATCAATTGCATATCATGGGTAATCATGACAATGGTATGCCCTTTTTGATGCAGTTCTTCGAGAAATTCCATAATCTCAGTATAGTTCTTCTGGTCTTGACCTGCAGTTGGTTCATCTAGGAGGATAATTTCAGCTCCCAAGACCAAAATCGAGGCAATAGTCACACGTTTTTTCTGACCAAATGACAGGGCAGAAATAGGCCAATTACGGAATTCATAGAGACCACAGATTTTCAAGGTTTCATAGACTCTCGTTTCAATTTCCTTCTCATCCACACCTCGCAAACGGAGCCCTAGAGCCACCTCATCAAAAATCATATTGGTTGAAATCATTTGATTGGGATTTTGCAGCACATAGCCTACTCGTTCCGCCCGCTCTGCAACAGAATCTCCTTTGATATCCTGTTCTTCCCAAAGATAGCGCCCTTCCGTCTGGATAAAGCTGCTTATGGCCTTGGCTAGGGTTGACTTCCCTGCCCCATTTTTTCCGACAATGGCAATCTTTTCACCCTTTTTAATATCTAAATAAATGGATTTTAAAATCGGTCTATCATCATAAGAAAAAGACACATCCTCTAATTTAAAGAGTGACTGCAATTCTGGGGTTTCTTTTGCCAGTTCATTCTGCAGCTGAACCTGGCCTTTTGAGATAGACAAGTTATCCAGATTCGCTAATTGTTCTTCCTTGACTAAATCCACACCCAATTGACGGAGAGTCGTTAGATAAAGGGGTTCTCGAATTCCATTTTGTGTCAATAAATCAGTCGCTAGTAACTGATCAGGACCCCCATTAAAGAGGATACGACCATCGTTTATCAAGACAATCCGATCCACAGGGCGATGCAGAACATCCTCTAAACGGTGCTCGATAATAAGAGTCGTCGTCCCCTCCTCCTTATGAATCTGATCAATCAATTCGATAATATCCTGACCTGACTTGGGATCTAGATTGGCGAGTGGCTCATCAAACAAAAGAATCGGACTCTCATCAATCAAGACACCAGCCAGACTGACTCGCTGCTTTTGTCCACCTGACAAATCCTGAGGACGCTGCGGCAGTAAAGGGAGAAGGTCCAGCTTTTCAGCCCATTTATGAACACGACTTTTCATGTCATCTAGAGCTGTCATGTCATTTTCCAGAGCAAAAGCCAAATCCTCTGCCACAGACAGGCCGATAAACTGCCCATCTGTATCTTGCAAAACTGTACTGACCAGATGAGATTTATCGTAGATGCTCATATCAAAGGCTGCTTGCCCCTTGATCAAAAATTCTCCAGACATCTGACCATTGTAAATATTGGGAATAATTCCATTCAAACACTGACCCAAGGTAGACTTACCTGACCCAGATGGCCCAACAATTAAGACTTTCTCTCCCTTATAAATGGTTAAGTCCACTCCTTGCAAGGTCGGTTCTTGTTGCGTTTCATACTGGAAAGAGAAATCCTTCCACTCAATTATAGCTTCTTTCATCTTACTCTCTTCATTCGCTTCTTAGACTTCTATTTTATCATAAATCAAACCCTTCTTACAGTCTCTTCTCGTAAAATCTTAGCGTCAAAAAGAGTCCTATCCTAGCTTGCTTACCCGACTAGTCTATAAACATCGAAAAAGACCGGTTGCCCAGCCTTTTCCTTTATGTTAATCCTTTTTCAAACTTCCTGAACGAGTCTGCGTACGTGAATAAGCTAGTAAGAGAAGGGTACCTGCGATAGCTACAGTTACAGCATTAGCAATTCCCGCAACAATCCCTTGGGCAAATACTTTTTCTGCCGCTTCTTGATAAATCACAACATCTCCAAGTGGTGCCAAGACACCCCAAACAAGAGCATTTGCAACAATCTGAATGAGGTTAAAGAAGACAATATCCTTCAACTCAAAAACACCCTGTGTTACTCGAATGTATTTTCTAAAGAGTCCGACGGCTAGACCAAAGAGACCACTAGCAATAATCCAAGTCCACCAAAGACCGTAGCCAGCAAGAGAGTCCTTCACTGCATGCCCAATTAAACCAACAAGTAGTCCCACTAGAGGGCCAAAAATGATAGACAAGAGGCTCTGTACCGCATACTGAAGCTGGATGCTTGTATTTGGAACAGGTGTCGGAATGCTGATCATCCCGATGACAACAAAGAGCGCAGCTCCAACACCGATAGCAACAACTTGTTTAATTGATTGATTTTTCATCTATATTCTCCTATTTTATGATTCTATTTTCTTTATTTCAATGGTCCAAGATGAACCGACACCTACATTATAGGCCTTGGCAAAGGAACCTTGGTTGATAGCCAAACCTAAACGATAGAGAGAGTTGATGTAAAGGATGGGTTGCCCAATTCTCACATCTGCAAATGATTTGCCATAAACAACCTGATTTTGATAGACCAGCATATCTGCGTGATAGATAGTCACTTCAAAACGGTCACCGAATGCTGGTTCCAGCTTGTAAAATTCTTCTCGTGTGATAGAGGTCCAAAGCGAACCAAAACGCACATCTAGAATATCAATAGCTCCCTTTACCAGATGATCTTCAATGATTGTCTCTACGACTGGAAGCTCCACAATCTGATCCACACTGAGCTCTGGCCCCACTTCCTCAAAACTAATGTGACCACTGGCCAGTTTAGCACCAGTATAGGCATAGACATCACGACCGTGGAAGGTATAAGAATGCTCTGTATTTTGACGTCTATTGGCCACTTCAGAAATCTCACGAATAGCTACAATGCCAACGTGTTTCTTGATAAAAGAAAGAGTCCCATTGTCTGGCGTGACAATATATTGATTTTTTGCAGTCTTGGCAACCACACTCTTACGTTTCGAGCCGACACCTGGATCGACCACCGATACAAATGTCGTTCCCTCAGGCCAGTAATCCACCGTCTGAAAGAGACGATAGCTCCCCTCAAAAATATTATAAGGCGTGATATCGTGCGTCAAATGATGAATTTTTAAGGTGGGAGACTCTTCTAAAGCCACTCCAATCATAGCCGATACCGCACCATCAACCAGACCAAAGTCTGATTGTAATACCAGTAAATTATTATTCATTTTATCTCCTTGTATATCCTTTATCATACCATATTTCAGAGAAAGGTGCTAATAGCTATTTCAATTGATTAGGGTATAGTTTTACCTTATAGCAAATTTCCTACTAAAAACTCTGGTGATTAGCTAGTAGGTGCATTTTTTCTTGAAAAAAGGTATGATAGTTACATAATGAAGAAGTAGGTTTTATTATGAAAATTATCCTTGTCGGAGGGGGAAAAGTTGGTTCTGCCCTCTGTCGCTCCTTGGTTGCAGAAAAGCATGATGTTTTGCTGATTGAGCAAGACGAAGCTGTCCTCAATCATATTGTCAATCGCTTTGATATCATGGGTATCCTTGGTAACGGGGCCGATTTTACCATCCTTGAGCAAGCCAGTGTCCAGGATTGTGATATCTTTATCGCCCTGACTGAATACGATGAAGTCAACATGATTGCAGCCGTTCTAGCCAAAAAAATGGGAGCTAAAGAGACCATCGTTCGGGTGCGGAACCCTGAATATTCTAACTCTTATTTCAAGGAAAAGAATATTCTCGGTTTTTCTCTTATCGTTAATCCTGAGCTCTTGGCTGCCCGCGCTATCGCAAATATCATTGACTTTCCCAACGCCCTCTCTGTCGAACGTTTCTTTGGTGGACGGGTCAGCTTGATGGAATTCACTGTTAAATCCTCCAGTGGTCTTTGCCAAATGCCCATTTCTGATTTTCGGAAAAAATTTGGCAATGTCATTGTCTGTGCGATAGAGAGGGATCATCAAATTATCATTCCAAGCGGCGACATGACTGTACAGGATAAAGATAGAATCTTTGTCACTGGTAACCGTGTTGACATGATGCTCTTCCATAATTATTTCAAGTCTCGTGCTGTGAAGAGCCTTCTCATCGTTGGAGCTGGTAGAATTGCCTATTATCTACTAGGTATCCTCAAAGACAGTCGTATCGATACCAAGGTTATTGAAATCAATCCTGAAATCGCCAGCTTCTTTAGCGAGAAATTCCCAAATCTCTACATCGTTCAAGGAGATGGTACCGCAAAAGATATCCTGCTGGAAGAAAGTGCTCAAAACTATGATGCCGTTGCGACTCTAACAGGGGTCGATGAGGAAAATCTGATTACCTCTATGTTCCTTGACAGGGTAGGTGTACAAAAAAATATCACCAAGGTCAATCGTACCAGTCTCCTCGAGATTATCAATGCGCCTGATTTTTCAAGTATCATCACACCTAAAAGTATTGCTGTAGATACAATCATGCACTTTATTCGTGGTCGTGTTAATGCCCAGTATTCAGACCTTCAAGCCATGCACCATCTAGCCAATGGCCAAATCGAAACCCTGCAATTTCATATCAAGGAAGCTAATAAAATGACTGCCAAACCTCTTTCTCAATTAAAACTGAAAAAAGGGGTTCTTATAGCAGCCATCATTCGAAAGGGCAAGACTATTTTCCCAACTGGAGAGGATATGCTGGAAGTTGGAGACAAGCTCCTAGTAACAACTTTGTTGCCAAACATCACCAAGATTTATGACTTGATTGCGAGGTAAGAAATGAATAAAAGTATGATTCGCTACCTCCTTTCAAAGTTACTTTTGATTGAAGCTGTTCTTCTTTTGGTTCCTGTAGCTGTCGCTCTCTATTACCGTGAATCGAGCCAAGTCTTTACAGCCCTCTTTTCAACCATAGGGATTCTCGTATTACTAGGCGGTTCAGGGAGTTTGGAAAAACCAAAAAATCAACGGATTTATGCCAAGGAGGGAATCTTAATTGTTGCCCTCTGTTGGATTCTTTGGTCCTTCTTTGGTGGTCTCCCCTTTGTCTTTGCTGGGCAAATTCCCAGCGTTATTGATGCCTTTTTTGAGATTAGTTCTGGCTTTACAACTACCGGAGCCACTATTCTGAACGACGTTTCGGTTCTCAGCCGTTCCCTCCTCTTCTGGCGAAGTTTTACCCACTTGATCGGAGGAATGGGGGTGCTCGTTTTTGCACTTGCTATTATGGACAATGCCAAAAATAGCCACCTAGAGGTAATGAAGGCTGAGGTTCCTGGTCCCGTCTTTGGTAAGGTTGTATCCAAGCTAAAAAACACCGCTCAGATTCTCTATCTCCTTTATCTAGCTCTCTTCTCCCTATTTGTCATCATCTATTATCTAGCTGGCATGCCCCTATTTGATAGTTTTGTCATTGCTATGGGGACAGCGGGTACCGGAGGATTTACCGTCTATAACGACGGAATTGCTCACTATGGTAGCTCACTGATTACCTATCTGGTTAGCATCGGAGTTCTGGTTTTTGGGGTAAATTTCAACCTCTACTACTACCTCATGCTCCGTCGGGTTAAGGCCTTCTTTGGAGATGAAGAACTTCGGGCTTACTTGGTCATCGTACTGGTTTCTACAGGATTGATCAGCCTCAATACTCTCTATCTCTATCCAGGATTTTCTAAGAGCTTTGAAATGGCCTTCTTCCAGGTTTCCAATATCATTACGACGACTGGTTTTGGATATGGAGACATTACCAACTGGCCCCTCTTCTCCCAGTTTATCCTTCTCTTCCTCATGGGAATTGGTGGTTCTGCTGGATCAACTGCAGGTGGACTCAAGGTTATTCGAGGCCTCATCCTTTCAAAAATTGCCAAAAACCAGATTTTGTCAATCCTATCGCCCCACCGTGTTTTGACCCTCCATGTTAATAAGACGGTGATTGACAAAGATACTCAGCATAAGATTCTCAAGTACTTTGTCATCTATTCTATGATTTTGTTAGCACTTATCTTTATTGTCAGCCTAGATAGCAATGATTTTCTGGTTGTGACCAGCGCTGTCTTTAGCTGTTTCAATAACATCGGACCTATTCTAGGAACTACATCTAGTTTCTCAATCTTTAGTCCTATCTCAAAAATTCTCCTCTCCTTTGCAATGATTGCAGGGCGATTGGAGATTTACCCAATCCTCCTTCTCTTTATGAAGAGAACCTGGTCTAAAAGATAAAATGCAACCACACCTTGTAAACCTACAAAGTGTGGTGTTTTTATTTCAGACTACCTCTTCAACTCAACCAACTCCTTTTAAACAAAGCGAGACACTTCAGATACTGACTTATACTCTTCGAAAATCTCTTCAAACCGCGTCAACTCTATCTGCAACCTCAAAACAGTGTTTTGAGCAACCTGCGGCTAGCTTCCTAGTTTACTCTTTGATTTTCATTGAGTATTAAAAATTTAAAAACCCAAAAACAACCCTCAGTCGTTTGACCGAGGGTTCCTTTTCATTATTCAAGTTAATTGATTAGCTCAATGCGTCATCCATTGAAAGAACTTCGTGGAAGACACGTTGTGTCAATTCAGTTTTTTGTTCTGGAGTGAGGTATTTAGTGTTTACACAGTATCCAGAGATACGTACGATAACGTCTTCACCTGACATGATCTTTTCGTAAACATCGTTCAAGTCCATAACGTTCAAGTTAACGTGTTGTCCACCGTTTTCGAAGTAACCATCAAGGATTGTTACCAAGTTATCAACTTGTTCGTCACGAGTCTTACCAAGAGCGCGAGGTGAAACTTGTGTAGTCAATGAGATACCATCAGCTGCATAACCGAAGTCAAGGCTAGCAAGTGAGTTCAAGTTTTGCAACCATCCACCTTTAGCTTTGTTAGATGGGTTAGCACCTGGTGAGAAGAATTCAAGTTTAGACAAGTTCACAGAACCATCTTCGTTGAGGTATACACCTTTGTGAACTGGTGAGTTACCAGTTTGTTTAGAGTAAGCAACGTTAGATGTGATTGTCAAAAGTGATACTGTAGCTTCTGCGTCTTTGTAAAGTTTGTGGCTACGTAGACGAGTTGTGTAAGCTTCAATCAACCATTCTGCCAATTCGTTTGAACGTGGGTCATCTTCACCCCAACGTGGGTATTCACCGATTGTTTCGTAATCGTAGATGTAGCCATTTTCATCACGGATTGGTTTAACTGTAGCGTATTTGATAGCTGACAATGTATCAACAGTGTTAGCAAATCCACAGATACCGAATCCCATGTTTGCACGTTGTTTAGTTGGCAAGAATGCCATTTGAACAGCTTCGTAGTTGTACTTGTCAGTCATGTAGTGGATGATGTTCAAAGCATCTACGTAAGTGTCTGTCAACCAGTCAAGAGATTTTTCAAAGTTTTCTTTAACTGATTCGAATTCAAGAACTTCGTCACGGATTGGTTCGATGTCAAATACTTTGTAGTCTTTGTGAACATCGTCGTAACCACCATTCAAACCAGTAAGAAGAGCTTTCAATACGTTTACACGCGCACCGAAGTACTGGATGTTGTGGCGTTGTTCTTCATTTTCTGGGTCAAGTGGAGACACACAGCATGAGATACAGCTCATTTCACCATATCCGTCTTTAGCCATTGTTGTTACACCTTCGTATTGGATAGAAGAGTGTTTGTGGCTCATGTGCATACAGTAGCGACGGAAGTTGTATGGCAATTTGTCAGTCCAAAGAACTGTCAAGTTTGGTTCTGGAGAGTTACCGATGTTATCAAGAGTGTTCAAGAAACGGTAGTCCATCTTAGTAACACGGTGACGACCGTCGTTACCCATACCAGCCATAGAAGTTGTGATGAAGGTTGGGTCACCTGAGTACAATTGGTCGTAAGCTTTTGTACGAGCAAATTTAACTGTACGAAGTTTCATAACGAAATCATCAACGAATTCTTGGATTTCTGATTCAGTAAATGTACCACGAGCAAGGTCACGTTCTGCAAAGATGTCCAATACGATTGGCACACGTCCTAGAGATGTAGCAGCACCGTTGATAACACGGCAGACAGACATGAAGGCGATGTTAACCCATTGGATAGCTTCTTTAACGTTCATCGCTGGTTTGCGAACGTCAACTCCGTAAAGGTCACCCAAGCGAACAACTTGTTGCAATGCTTGGTATTGAAGGTTGATTTCTTCACGAAGACGGATTGTTTCTTCATCGATTTCTTCGATTGCGTTCCAGTCGTTTACTTTTTCTTGCATCAAGTAGTCTGCACCGTAAAGAGCAAGACGTGCGTAAACACCGATAATACGTCCGCGTGAGTATGCATCTGGAAGACCAGTTACAGTGTGTGCGTGACGAGCGCGACGAATGTTTGAAGTGTAAGCGCGGAAGATACCGTCGTTAACTGTTGTTACGTATTTAGTGAAGATTTCGTGAACAGCTGGGTCTGGTTCGTATCCATTTTCTTTCAAAGTAGTTTCAGCCATACGGATACCACCTTTTGGCATGAAGTTCAATTTGAAGAGTTCGTCGTTTTGGATACCAAAGATAACTTCGTTTTCTTTATCGATAAATCCAGCAGGGATATCAGCGATAGATGTTGGACGAGTGTCCATTGGGAAACGAGTTTCTTCGTAGTGTGCTTTAGTTTCTTCTACAATTTTTTTGATGTGAAGTGAACGTTCTGTTGGTCCTGCGAGGAAGCTTTCGTCTCCATCGTAAGGTGTGTAGTTAGCTTGTACGAAGCGTGATACACTTGCTTTTTCTTTCCAATCTACGCCTTTGAAGCCTTCCCAAGCTTTGTCAAAAATATCTTGTGCTTCAACAACTGTCTTAACAACCATGTTAGTGTCCTCTTTTTTCTTTCTAGTAACAGTCATCTGTTACATTCATGAGACAAGTATACCATACAGTAATCGTTTTCAACAAGTGATAAATCCCTATTTTTACACTTTCTTTTCTAAAACAGTCTATTTTTTGTTCCGAACTGTATTATATTTTTGAAAAAATAAAGTCCTTTTTTCTTTTTTTCAGAAAAAAGGGTATAATAAAAGAAAATAAGCAGTAATACTCAATGAAAATCAAAAAGCAAACTAGGAAGCTAGCCACAGACTGCTCAAAGCACTGCTTTGAGGTTGTAAATAAGACTGACGGAGCCAGTAACATATACCTACGGCAAGGCGAAGCTGACGTGGTTTGAAGAGATTTTTGAAGAGTATAAAAAGGTGCTAAGCATGTTGATTTTTCCCTTATTAAATGATTTGTCAAGAAAAATCATCCATATTGACATGGATGCCTTTTTTGCTGCGGTGGAAATCAGAGATAATCCTAAACTCAGAGGAAAACCTGTCATTATCGGAAGCGACCCTCGGCAAACAGGTGGACGTGGTGTCGTTTCCACTTGTAGCTATGAGGCGCGAGCTTTTGGTGTCCATTCAGCCATGAGCTCTAAGGAAGCCTATGAGCGTTGTCCCCAGGCCGTCTTCATCTCAGGAAATTATGAGAAATACAAAGCTGTGGGACTCCAGATTCGAGCTATTTTTAAGCGCTATACAGATTTGATTGAACCCATGAGCATTGACGAAGCCTATTTGGATGTGACAGAAAATAAACTCGGTATCAAGTCAGCGGTCAAAATTGCTCGCCTCATTCAAAAAGATATTTGGCAAGAACTCCATCTAACTGCTTCTGCTGGCGTTTCTTACAACAAATTCTTAGCTAAAATGGCCAGCGATTATCAAAAACCACATGGTCTGACAGTGATTTTACCTGAACAAGCTGAGGATTTTCTCAAACAAATGGATATTTCCAAGTTTCATGGAGTAGGAAAAAAGACGGTAGAGCGTCTTCATCAAATGGGCGTTTTTACCGGCACTGATTTGCTTGAAGTTCCTGAAGTGACCCTAATAGACCGATTTGGCAGACTGGGCTACGACCTTTATCGAAAGGCTCGTGGTATTCACAATTCCCCCGTCAAATCCAATCGCATCCGTAAATCAATCGGGAAGGAGAAAACCTATGGGAAGATTCTCCGTGCTGAGGAAGACATCAAAAAAGAGCTGACCCTTCTATCAAAAAGAGTCGCTCTCAATCTACATCAGCAAGAAAAAGCTGGAAAAATTGTCATTTTGAAAATCCGCTACGAGGACTTTTCAACTCTTACTAAACGAAAAAGTCTGGCCCAAAAAACACAGGATGCTAGTCAGATAAGCCAAATAGCCCTGCAACTCTATGAAGAACTAAGCGAGAAAGAAAGAGGTGTCCGCCTATTGGGGATTACCCTGACTGGATTTTAAAACCTTGAAGAGCCTGGACCCTTCAAGGTTTTTCTTATACAAATAAACGGACAAAACTGTAAAGTAGCAAAACACTACCAAGCACAATGCGGTATTTACCGAAAAGGGTAAAGTCGTGTTTTTTCACATAGCTGGTCAAAAAGCGAATAGCGACCATGCTGACTGCAAAAGCGACTCCCATCGCAACCAAGAGCAAGAACAATTGCCCAAAGCTCAAGAGTTGTCCTGCTTTTATAAATTTGAAAATCTTTAATGCACTAGCTCCAAACATAACAGGAATTCCAAGATAGAAGGTAAATTCTGTCACAACTGAACGACTGGTTCCATTTAACAAACCACCAACAATCGTTGCTCCAGAACGGCTTGTCCCTGGTAAAAGGGCAAGAACTTGGAAGAGTCCGATATAGAAAGCTGTCGTATAAGGAAGCTTGTCCAACTCTGTCACACTTGGCTCGATAGCACGCGCTTTATTGCGCTTCTCCAAATAGATAAAGGCAATCCCATAAATAATCAACATGAGAGCAACTGAAACCATGTTATGGAAGTGGGTATCAAACCAATCATCAAATTTAAAGACGGCAAGCAAAGGTAAAGTGGCAACCAAGACCTTCAACCACAGTCTCCAAGTCTTACGAACTTCCTGCTTGTCCTTAGTCGGTTTGAAAGGATTGAGCTTGTTAAAGTAAATGACCATAACCGCTAAAATCGCACCAAGCTGAATCACAACATTAAACATGGACATAAAAGATTCATTCTGATTTTGGTATTGGATAAACTCCTCTGCTAAAATCAAGTGACCTGTACTGGAAATCGGCAACCATTCCGTAATTCCTTCAACAATCCCGAAGAAGATAGATTTTAAAATTTCAATAAGATACATAGATTACTCCTTTTTCTATCTTCCATTATAGCATACTTTTTCAGTCTATGACAGTTCTCTTTAAAAGGCGCCGATACTGCCTCCGCCTCCGCCTCCGGAGAAGCCACCGCCAGAACTTCCACTTCCAGAAGATACAGAGTAGGTACTTGCTGTATTTGCGACATTTGCATAATGGCTCATTTGCGCGCTTGAATGATAAAACATACTGTGCCAGCCATAAGCTACATAGAGGTTGATATCTGGATTTTCCACTTGAATATGATGAACCTTCATCAAATGACTGACCTTGTCCGCATAGCCAAATAAGGTCGCATAGACCAAGAGGCGATTCCAGACCACAATACTTTCCAATTCAGCCTGATCCAATCTCGCAATCTCACGTAACATATTTTCAAAACTGGTCCAGAGATAGTAGACTTCTGCCCCTGCTTCATTTAGGACACCATCACGATTATCTAGCCGAAGCTTCCAATAATAGAAAACAGCCAAAACCAAACCTAGAAAACCAAGTATTGGCAAGAGGAGGTAAAGATAGCCATAAACATCCAAACTGTACAAGAACAAACCAAATCCGATAAATAGGGGCAAGATAGTCAAGACACCCATACCTACTTGCAAGGCCTTTTCTCCACCAGTCAAGGGACGATAATAATCCGGAAGCCCCCAGAAGGAAACTCGTTTTCTCACTCCTTCTTGCATCTCTTTCAATACTTCTTCAAAAGAAGATTTGAGCTGACGCCCCTTTGCTTGAATCCGTTTTTCATCAGAGACTTTTGCTCTACGATAAAGACTATCAGATACCTTATAATCTGCAAACAAATTGGAAAGAGTTTCTTCTTTTTTGCCTGAAAAGGCCAGATTTAGACAGTCTATCTCAAAACTTGACAAGCCATCTTCTTTCACCAGCCTCAAACCAACTGCATCTCCTTCTGAAATAATAGAAACATTCCCACGGTCTATCACATCTAGCAAAGTAGCTTGAATAAGTTGATCAAAGGTGAATTTTCCAGCCCCCCTGACCAAGGGACTCACTTCCTCCAAGGAGGTCGAGTAGACTGCTTCTGATAAAACCATAGGCTCTAATTCCATTGGTGGCTCATAGATACGATGATTTTTGGCATATTTGACCGAAGGAGTGGTCTTTCTTCTATAAATAAAATAAAAGCAAATACTCAATAACAAGGAGATAGAAAGTATCGAAGGGAAGACCCAATTAACGAGTTGTTTACTTTGCTCTTTTTCTTTAAAAATCGAGTCTTCTATCTTATTAAACTCTTCTAAACGATTCCCTTTCAATCCCTGATCCCTAGCGCTAGCAAAATCGGTCCGAGGCCAATAGGCATGTAACTCAACTCCACGTTTAGCCGGAAGATTGTCTAAACGGATAGTATAATCAAGGTTACTCTTTTCAACCGTTCCCTCTCTAAAAAGTTTCCCTGTATGGAAAAAGAGTTTTTCAGCCCCCTTGTCTCCCCTTACATGAAATTCAAACTTCCCAATAGCCCCTGAACTATCTGTCAGAGGTTGCCAATTTAATTCAGCGATATCATCATAAAGGAAAAGCAAATTCTTTAAGTTCCAGATAAGGTCAATTTCAACTGTGTCGCCTTCCTGGCCTGGATTATAGACTTTAACAGTATAACCATCTGCTCCTTCTATCACTTCGCTAGTAACGTCTGCTAGTTCAGCACCATTTTTCGCAGCCTGAACCTTTGGATGAGGATCAATGTCAAATCCACTAGGCATCTTGCCTGCACGTCCAAGTCCCACGATTTGACCCTTAAAGTCCTCCTCAAACTGGTAAACTATCTTCTGTCTAAATTCTGCTGTATTGTCTGCATGAATATACAAATCACCTTGATAAGAGTTTATCTTGAAATCAATGGCAAAAACAGAGAATGGCAGAAGACAAAACAAGCCTAACACCAGTAAGAAAAAAGTTTTTTTCATCAACTAAGCCCCCTTTTTATCTTTGCTATCATTATATCATTTTTTCACAAGTAAGGGCTTACCTATATTGAAAAATAGATTTTTTTTCGATAAAATAGGAGACAGTTATTTTTTAATAGATTAGAAATAGGAGAAATCATGAGAAAAATATACTTATCTATTTTCACAAGTCTCTTGCTGATGCTGGGACTTGTCAATGTTGCCCAAGCCGATGAATATTTACGCATCGGGATGGAAGCAGCATATGCTCCCTTTAACTGGACTCAGGACGATGATAGCAATGGAGCTGTCAAAATCGATGGGACTAACCAGTATGCTAACGGATACGATGTTCAAATCGCCAAGAAAATCGCTAAGGACTTAGGTAAAGAACCTTTAGTTGTTAAAACCAAGTGGGAAGGTCTAGTCCCTGCCCTTACTTCTGGTAAGATTGACATGATTATCGCAGGTATGAGTCCAACTGCCGAACGCAAACAAGAAATTGCCTTTTCAAGCAGCTACTACACTAGCGAACCAGTTTTGCTTGTCAAAAAAGATTCTGCCTACGCAAGTGCTAAATCTTTGGATGACTTTAACGGTGCGAAAATCACTTCTCAACAAGGTGTCTACCTTTATGACTTGATTGGTCAAATCCCAGGCGCTAAAAAAGAAACTGCCATGGGAGACTTCGCTCAAATGCGCCAAGCACTTGAAGCTGGTGTTATCGATGCTTATGTTTCTGAACGACCAGAAGCTCTGACTGCTGAAGCTGCTAACTCTAAGTTCAAGATGGTTCAAGTAGAACCAGGTTTCAAAACTGGGGAAGAAGATACGGCTATTGCCATTGGACTTCGTAAAGATGACAATCGTATTAGTCAAATCAATACCAGCATTGAAACCATTTCAAAAGACGACCAAGTTGCCTTGATGGATCGTATGATCAAAGAGCAACCTGCCGAAGCTACAACAACTGAAGAGACTAGCAGTAGTTTCTTTAGCCAAGTCGCTAAAATTCTTTCTGAAAACTGGCAACAACTCTTACGTGGTGCTGGTATCACTCTTTTAATCTCTATCGTCGGAACCATCATAGGTCTCATTATCGGTCTTGCCATCGGTGTTTTCCGTACTGCTCCTCTCTCTGAAAACAAAGCCATTTACGGCCTACAAAAACTAGTCGGCTGGATTCTCAATGTCTACATTGAAATTTTCCGTGGTACACCTATGATCGTTCAATCGATGGTTATCTACTATGGAACTGCCCAAGCTTTCGGGATCAACCTTGACCGCACACTAGCTGCTATCTTCATCGTTTCGATCAACACCGGTGCCTACATGACCGAAATCGTTCGTGGTGGTATCCTAGCAGTTGACAAGGGACAATTTGAAGCCGCAACTGCACTCGGTATGACTCATAACCAAACCATGCGTAAGATTGTCCTACCTCAGGTTGTCCGCAATATCCTACCAGCAACTGGTAATGAATTTGTCATCAATATCAAAGATACATCTGTATTGAACGTTATCTCTGTTGTCGAACTTTATTTCTCAGGAAATACCGTGGCAACGCAAACCTATCAATACTTCCAGACATTTACAATCATCGCCGTGATTTACTTTGTCCTCACCTTTACCGTAACACGTATCCTACGCTTCATCGAACGCCGCATGGACATGGATACCTATACTACAGGTGCTAACCAAATGCAAACGGAGGATTTGAAATAATGACACAAGCAATCCTTGAAATTAAACACCTCAAAAAATCCTATGGACAAAACGAAGTGCTAAAAGACATTTCTCTGACTGTCCACAAGGGAGAGGTCATCTCTATCATCGGAAGCTCTGGAAGCGGAAAATCAACCTTCCTACGCTCCATTAACCTCCTTGAAACGCCAACTGATGGACAAATCCTTTATCATGGACAAAACGTCCTCGAAAAAGGCTATGACCTCACGCAATACCGTGAAAAGTTGGGAATGGTTTTCCAATCCTTTAACCTCTTTGAAAATCTCAACGTGCTTGAAAACACAATTGTCGCTCAGACAACTGTCCTTAAACGCGAACGTACAGAAGCTGAAAAGATTGCCAAAGAAAACCTAGAAAAGGTCGGCATGGGGGAACGCTACTGGCAAGCCAAACCAAAACAACTCTCAGGTGGTCAAAAACAACGTGTGGCCATCGCTCGTGCCCTTTCAATGAATCCTGACGCCATTCTCTTTGATGAACCAACATCAGCTCTCGATCCAGAAATGGTTGGAGAAGTCCTCAAAATCATGCAAGATCTGGCTCAGGAAGGCTTGACTATGATTGTCGTAACCCACGAAATGGAATTCGCCCGTGATGTCTCTCACCGTGTTATCTTCATGGATAAGGGTGTAATCGCTGAAGAAGGTAAACCAGAAGACCTCTTCACTAATCCTAAAGAAGACCGTACAAAAGAATTCCTTCAACGTTATCTCAAATAAAAAGAAAAGGCTGCATCAACCGTGCAGTCTTTTTGCTGTCCTCATACTCTTCGAAAATCTCTTCAAACCACGTCAGCTTCGCCTTGCCGTACTCAAGTACAGCCTACGGCTAGCTTCCTAGTTTGCTCTTTGATTTTCATTGAGTATCAAAATGAAAAGGCAGATCCTATTCAAGAATCCACCATTATCCAAAGATTAATCTTCAAATTTTTCATGATTTTTATCATAGAAATCAATTAAACCTAGAGCTGTTTCAAATGAAATATTTTTTACTTTTGCACGCCCCTGCGCTAGAGCAATGATAGACATTTCACGCGCATTCGTTTCTTTAGAGATACGGTAGCCTGTGATTTTCTTATCACGAACCCAGCCAACAACTGATTCTACTTTTTCAAAGTTTGACTTAGCCATGTCTTTCTCCTATTTTCTTATTTACGATATTTAATTGTATACGCTTTTATGCTTTTTGTCAATAAAAAAACATATATTCAATAAAATAAACGCCCTTATTTTTACTTGCTATCTTATTAAAGCTTATAATATATAGGTTTTTCATTGTCGAAAACAATTTTTATAGTTCTTTAAAACAACTGTATTATTAAATCTTATTTATGTGATAATATTCATATTTGACAGATGCTGATTCTCGATAATCTAGACATATTCTAATCTTATTTCATATTATTTATTCCACTGTAAAACAAAAAAATTTGACAAAATAATCTTCTGCTCTAAACCATTTCTAACGAGTATTTTTCTCCTTTTAGACTTTTTCATGTCTGCACCAGCATTCAATCATTTGGTCAACTTGTACTATTTATTTACTTTATCAAGTTTACTTTTTATTTCTTCAAACCTATAAAAAGATGAGTAGTTAGGAAACAATAGTATCCTATCTTCCAACATTTTCCACTGTTTTTATCTTCTTAGTATCTTATCACTCTTCTCAGTTAACTCAGTATAAGGCTTCTCATTAGTATTGATTATTTTTTCTAATTCCTATTATATTTAGCCAAATTTCAGATTAGCTATATATAAAATAGTAGATTTCAAAAAACTCCTTACATATAACAAGTAATTTTACTCCCTTACTATAAACTGAATCAAAAAACATAGGTACTATAATGAGTTATGATAGAAATAGCGTAATCGATTTCCTAAGTCCATAGGAATCGCCCCCTTTCTTCATCTTCATTATAGCACCTATACATCAATTGTGCAAATAATATGATATTTTTTTATTAGTCCTCAGACAAGCATATTATAGAGCGTTTCATTACCATTTAAGTTAATATAAGCTGGATCAAAACCTTCCATTCGACGAATCAAGCCTGCATAATCATGCTTATCTGCCAAGGCAATCCCAATCAATACTGGGCCTGTCCCCTTGCTAGCTCGTTTGATATACTCAAAACGTGTGATATCATCATTTGGCCCCAAGATATCATTTACAAACTCACGCAAAGCCCCCGGACGCTGTGGAAAATTAACCACAAAGTAATGCTTGATCCCATCATAAATCAAGGCACGCTCTTCCATTTCCGGCATACGGTTGATATCATTATTTCCTCCAGAAATGATACAACAAATGGTTTTCCCCTTGATATATTCAGCCAAAACCTCTAAAGAAGCGATACTAGCAGCTCCAGCAGGTTCTGCGACAATCCCTTGCTTAGAGTAGAGGTCAATCAAGGTTTCAGAAATCAATCCCTCATCGACACCTACCAAAGTTTGAACATGTTGACGAGTTGCTTCATAGGTCAACTGACCTACCTTTTGCACAGCAATCCCATCCGCAAATTTGTCAATTTCTTTGAGTTTGACTGGTCCACCAGCTTCAAAGGCAGCCTTCATGGAACGCGCTCCATTAGCCTCTACTCCGATAACTTCAATCTCTGGACTTGTTTCCTTGATATAGGTAGAAACCCCAGCAATGAGACCACCGCCGCCAACAGGGACCAAAACAGCATCAAAATCAATTGATTCTTTTCGAGCTTCTTCTAAAATCTCATAAGCAACTGTCCCTTGACCAGCTTGAACATGGGCATCATCAAAGGGATCAATAAAGGTACGATTTTCAGAGACTGTAAATTCTTGAGCTGCTTTGGCTGAAGCATCAAAGGTATCCCCAACTAGTTTAATGGTTACAAAATCCCCACCAAAAAAGCGAACTTGACCAATCTTTTGTTGCGGAGTTGTAATTGGCATAAAAATAGTAGCAGGAATTTTCATCTCATTACAAGTATAGGCAACTCCCTGCGCATGATTTCCCGCAGAGGCACAGACTACCCCACGCTCACGCTCTTCCTTGCTGAGCTGAGAAATAGCATAATAGGCACCACGAATTTTAAAAGAGCGAACACGTTGGGCATTTTCTTTTTTCAAATAAATCTTAGCACCATACTTCTCCGATAAATAATGGTCATAATCCAGTGGGGTATTCACAACCACACCGTTCAAGACCTTGTGAGCCTTGATGATATCTTTTGAACTTAACATCTTTTTCTCCTAGACTATTCATACTATCACAATCCATCCTCTCAAACAAAGATGAATTGATTATAAAAGCGAGTTAGGTCCCCCCAACTCGCCTTCAACTTGATTTCTATCAATTAGTTATAGATTTTGAATGCATCGTCGTCGTTTTTACCAACGAATGGCATTGCTTTACGCAATTCTGCACCAACTTTTTCAATTTCAAGGTTCGCTGCTTGTTCACGGTAAGCAGTCAATTTTGGACGTCCAGCTTTATAATCATTTACAAAGTCATTTGCAAATTTACCATTTTGGATATCTGCCAAAACAGCTTTCATGTTTTCTTTAACTTGCTCAGTAATCACACGTGGACCTGATACATAGTCACCGTACTCAGCAGTGTTTGAAATTGATTGACGCATTTTCTTGAATCCACCTTCGTAGATCAAGTCAACGATCAATTTCATTTCGTGAAGAACTTCAAAGTAAGCCAATTCTGGAGCGTAACCTGCTTCTGTCAAGACTTCGAAACCTGCTTCGATAAGGGCAGTCAAACCACCACAAAGTACAGCTTGTTCACCAAACAAATCTTCTTCAGTTTCTTCTTTATAAGTTGTTTCAAGAAGACCTACACGAGCTGCTCCAACACCTTTACACCAGTCCATAGCAATGTTTTTAGCATTTCCTGTTGCATCTTGGTAAACTGCGTAAAGAGCTGGAACACCAAATCCTTCTTCGTAAGTACGGCGTACCAAGTGTCCTGGTCCTTTAGGAGCACACATGAAGACATCTACATCTGCAGGAACTTTGATAAATTCAAAGTGAATGTTGAAACCATGAGCAAATCCAACTGCGTTTCCAGCTTCCAAGTTTGGAGCGATTTCTGCTTCGTACAATTCTTGTTGGATTTCGTCTGGTGCCAAAATCATGATAACGTCAGCTAATTTAGTAGCTTCTGCTACTGTGTATGTGTCAAATCCATCTTCTTTTGCTTTGTCAAAAGATTTACCTGGACGTACACCGATAATGACATCACGACCTGAATCACGCAAGTTTTGAGCATGCGCATGTCCTTGTGAACCATAACCGATAACGGCGATTTTTTTACCGTCAAGTGCTGCTACTTTAACATCTTTTTCGTATTCCATTTGAACTGCCATAGTTTTTCTCTCTTTTCTATTATTTATTGCCTTTTAGGCTGGTTTAACAAATTTAAGTTGGATTTTTATACTCAATGAAAATCAAAGAGCAAACTAGGAAGCTAGCCGCAGGCTGTACTTGAGTACGGCAAGGCGAAGCTGACGTGGTTTGAATTTGATTTTCGAAGAGTATTAGTCGCGGGTAAATCCAGTTGCACCCGTTCTAGCAATATTACGAATACCGTATGGTCGAATGACTCGCAATAGAGCTTCACTCTTTTCAGCATTTCCTGTCATCTGAATGGTAATCGAGCTTGGCGCTACGTCTACCACTGTTGCACGGAAAGGTTGAATAATGGCTAGAATCTCAGCACGCTTCTCTGCTGGCGCTGACATCTTAACCAAAATCACCTCGCGCTCCAAATGAGGCTTGTCTGTAATATCTCGAATGCGAATCACATCAATCTGACGATTCAGCTGCTTGATGATTTGCTCCACTTCATCATGTGAAGCTACATCAATAATAATGGTGATGCGCGATACATTCGGATCTTCTGTTGCTCCAACAGAGATGCTTTCGATATTGACCTGACGACGAGACAGGACACCGGTAAAGCGATTGAGGACTCCTGAACGATTTTGTAGTTTTGCTGTTAACATTCTACGCATGGAACTTCACCCCCAACATCTCATGATTACTCTTACCAGCTGGTACCATTGGTAACACCTGTTCCTTACGAGAAATATCTACCTCGATTAGCATAGGAACATTCTCAGTGATGACTTCAAGGTCTTGAGCCAAGGTCTCAGGATTGTCAAACTTATAGTTTTTAATGCCATAAGCCTGCGCCATCAATTGGAAATCAGGGAGGGTGTCAAAGACTGACTCTGACGTTCTACCTTCATAGAAGGATTCCTGCCACTGGCGAACCATTCCAAGTGAGTGGTTGTTCAGCATGACCACCTTGATTGGCACCTTGTAAATGTTCAAAATAGCCAATTCCTGGTTGGTCATTTGGAAACCACCATCCCCAACGAACAAGACTACTTCTTTATCTGGGTTGGCAATTTTAGCACCGATTGCTGCTGGAATTCCGAATCCCATCGTTCCCAAACCACCTGAAGTCACTAACTGACGTTCATTTTTGTATGGATAATACTGAGCTGTCCACATTTGGTGTTGACCAACGTCTGTTACCACAATGGCATCTCCATTCGTCAATTCACCAATTCGTTCAATAACGGCTTGCGGTTGAACCACACGCTCTTTCTTGTCATAAGAACGAACACGGTTCTTGTCTTTAGTGACTTTCTCAATCCATTTCTCAGTATTATTATGAACTGTTGGTTCTGCCAACAACATTTGCAAGGCTTTCTTAGCATCTCCAACTACAGGAATATCTGCACTGATAATCTTGCCGATCTCAGCTGGGTCAATATCAATGTGGGCAACCTTGGCATTCTTAGCAAAGGTCTTAGGATTCCCCGTCAAGCGGTCATCGAAACGGCAACCAATACTAATCATAAAGTCCGCTTCCGTCATGGCAATATTAGCTGCGAAAGATCCGTGCATGCCTCCCATTCCAAGGAAAAGTGGATGAGTCGTTGCAATCGTACCTTGCCCCAAAAGACTGGTTACCACTGGAATCTGATAGCGTTCTGCAAATTCATTTAGTTCCGCAGCAGCTTCAGCATAACTAATTCCACCACCAGCTAGCAAGACTGGCTTTTTAGCCTTGGATAATTGCTTCAAGATTTTCTTGATTTGCATATCATTTGGCTCAAGAGTCGGCTGATAACTTGGTAGGTTCACTTCTGGTGAATAAATGAAGTCTGTTTCTAAAGCAGATACGTCTTTTGGTAGGTCAATGACAACTGGCCCTGGACGGCCTGTAGTTGCGATATGAACAGCTTCCGTAATGATACGAGGGATATCAGCTGTCTCACGAACTTGGTAATTGTACTTAGTGATTGGCATGGTAATTCCCACGATGTCTGCCTCCTGAAAGGCATCTTTCCCAATCCCTGCTCGCGCCACCTGACCTGTAAAGACCAAAAGGGGAACGCTATCGCTCATGGCATCTGCAATCCCTGTAATGGCATTTGTTGCTCCTGGTCCACTAGTGACGACGGCAACACCCAACTTTCCAGTTGATTTGGCATAACCTTCAGCTTCATGCAAACAACCTTGCTCATGGCGCCCTAGAATGTGGCGAATGCCTTTAAAATTATATATCGCATCATAAAAAGGCAAGACAGCACCACCAGGATAACCAAAGATGGTATCAATTCCTAAATCACGAAGTGTTTCCAGAACTAGGTCCGACCCCGTCTTAGGAGATTCTAAACTGATTTTCTCCATTGTTCCCCTTTCTCTTCTCTTAAAAATAACTTGTTACTATCATACCATTTTTTCAAAATTTTTCAAGACAAAAGAAGAAATTTTCTGAATTTTCTATTTTAACGTTTATTTATGAATGTTATTTTTGTTTTTATTAAAAAGATACCGATTTCATTTACTAAAAAAGAAAAAAGAACTGATTTCTCAGTCCTTCATTAATCTTATTCCACACTAAATAGGTATGGGTAAACCGGTTGTTCTCCTTGGTGAATCTCGACTTCAACGTCTTCGAATTCTTCTACGATTTCTTGAGCAATTTCATTGGCAAGTTCTTCGCTTCCATCTTCACCGACATAGAATGTTACGATTTCACTATCTTCATCCAACATATGTTTCAATGTTTCAGTCAAGGTTTGGTGCATGTCAGGGTTTGACACGAGAATTTTCCCATCCACCATACCAAGATTATCATTTTCATGGATTTCTAAGCCATCAATCGTTGTATCACGCACAGCTGTTGTGACGCTTCCGCTAACGACATCGCTAAGAGCAGCTGTCATACGCTCTTGGTTTTCTTCGATGGACTTGCTTGGATCAAAGGCAAGAAGACTAGTCAATCCTTGAGGAAGAGTACGAGCTTCAACCACTACTGCTGGTTGTTCCAAAACTTCTGCTGCAGATTGAGCTGCCATGAAGATATTCTTGTTATTTGGCAGGAAGATGATGTTACGAGCATTGACCTGTTCAACAGCCTTGATAAAGTCTTCTGTTGAAGGATTCATGGTTTGACCGCCTTCGATAACATAATCAACACCTTGGGAACGGAAGATATCTGCTAGGCCTTTACCAGCCACTACAGCAATCAAAGCATACTCTTTTTCTTCAGCTGGCTTGCTAACTTGAGCAGCTTCTTTTTCAACCTGTGCTTCGTGTTGATTACGCATATTGTCAACTTTTACCTTGACCAAACTACCATATTTGAGACCTTCTTGCATAACAAGTCCTGGATCTTCTGTATGGACATGGACTTTGACAATTTCATCATCGTTGACAACAAGGAGAGAATCCCCGAGTTCATTCAAGTAGTTACGGAACTCGTCGTAGTCAAAATCTTTAGCATAGGTTGGACCTTGCTTAAGAGCTACCATGATTTCAGTACAATAACCAAATGTGATGTCCTCAGTCGCTACGTGACCAGCTACAGACTTGTGGTGCTCCGCATTGATCATTTCACTCATATTAGCAGGAGTCGCCACAAAGTCCTCAGATGCAATATATTCGCCAGTAAGGGCTGAAAGGAAACCTTCGTAGATGAAGACCAGTCCTTGACCACCTGAGTCCACAACGCCAACTTCCTTCAAGACTGGAAGCATATCTGGCGTTTTAGCAAGAGCTGTTTTAGCACCTTCCAAGGCTGCGCGCATGACTTCAACAGCGTCATCTGTTTGCTCAGCTTTTTTCTTAGCACCGATAGCAGCACCACGAGAAACTGTCAAAATCGTTCCTTCAACTGGTTTCATAACGGCCTTATAGGCAACTTCCACACCTGATTGGAAGGCAAGGGCCAAGTCTTGACCTGTTAACTCGTCTTTATCCTTGATGGCTTGTGAAAATCCGCGGAAAAGCTGAGACGTAATAACTCCTGAGTTTCCACGCGCACCCATCAAAAGACCTTTGGCAAGAATGCTCGCTACCTCTCCAACTGTAGAAGCTGGCTTGTCTGCAACTTCTTTAGCTCCATTTTCAATGGTCATTCCCATGTTTGTTCCAGTATCTCCATCTGGAACTGGAAAGACGTTTAATGAATTGACATATTCAGCTTGCTTATTCAAGCGAGTTGATGCAGCCTGCACCATTTCTTGAAATAAGCTAGTAGTAATTTTTGACACGATTATTCTCCTACAACTTTGATATTTTGAATGTAGACATTTACAGTCTGAGCGGTAATTCCAAGTTGGTTTTCCAAACTAAAACGAACACGCTCTTGAATGTTTTTTGACACTTCGCTAATCTTTGTTCCGTAGCTCAACACGGTATATACATCAACTGCAATACTGCCATCTTCGGCCGCTTTTACGACGACACCTTTGGAATAATTTTCCTTACCTAGAAGGGCTTGGAAATTATCTTTGAGGGCATTTTTACTAGCCATACCGACCACACCAAAAATTTCAGTTGCTGCTCCACCTACGACGGTTGCAATCACTTCATCTGTTAGTTCGATTTGACCATCTTTTGTATTAATTTTTACAGTCATCCTTTTTACCTCAACTAGTTGATACTCTATTTTATCATATTTCAGCCCAAGTGTAAAAGCAGAATACTGTATCAGCGGATATTTACTCTATTTTTCAAATGATTTTATATCTACAGTAAAAGAAAAAAGACCCTAAGGTCTCCTTACTTTTATTATTAAACGCGTTCAACTTTACCTGATTTCAAAGCACGAGCTGAAGCCCAAACTTTTTTAGGTTTACCATCGATAAGAACAGTAACTTTTTGAAGGTTTGGTTTTACGGCACGTTTTGTTTGGTTCATCGCGTGTGAACGGTTGTTTCCTGATACAGTCTTACGACCTGTAAAGTAACATACTTTAGCCATTTGTGTTTTCCTCCTATTAGATCTAATATAGCGGATGTGCTAGCACCACATACTGTACTATGTTATCACACTTTCTTCATTTTTGCAAGGGAATTGGAAGATTTTTTTATTTAACGTAGACAATTCCCAACTTCCCAAAGGCCACATCTCCACGGATAATCAAGGTTTTGCTGGTTGGCGCTAGAGGAGTATCTGCCTTGGCTACGCCACAGAAAGTTTCTACCTTTAAATCAACTCCCCAATGTTTAGGAACATAGATAACTGCATTCCCAAAACCGACTTCCACTTTCAGAGTTGCGCTATCTCCTAAAATCTCTGCATTGTCATAATATATCTTGGCATTTCCAAAACCAACTTCTACTTGGTCGTCTACCAATTCTTGATTTTGCTTGTAGAAAGTCCCAGTCCCAAAAGCAACTTCCTTATCTGTCAGAATGGTCTTTTTACCATCATACCACCATTTTTTCCCATTCCAAGTTCTGTTAGAATGAGTGAGTGCGCTGACACCCATTACGATTAAAATACTTGCCCAGAACAATGACTGATTAGGAATTGGTAAAATGCCATAAAAGTGGTTAGCAATCATTAAGGCTACTAGAGCTGTAAAAGAGGCTGAAGTTAAGTGACGACGCAACAAAGCTCCAACTGATTGATAGGCAAAAAATGCAATACCAAGCAAGGGCCAAATTTGCCCACCGAATGAAGGGATTCCAAAATTCCCTTGTAATAATATTAAAGCCGCCAAAATGAGCAACACAATACCAAATGCTTTCTTTTTCATCTTCTTACCTCATGTTTCTTAGATTTTCTTTTAGGAGGGATTGGTAATGTCGTGAGACATGAACCTCCTTGTGGGTTTGATAAAAGGAAATGGTGCCCGTTCCTGAAAAGGACTTGTCAACCGAGTAAACTTGCCGAATATTAGCAATGGTCGACTTGGATACTCGACTGAAATAACGGGGCAGAATAGACTCTAACTCATAGAGTTTAAGTCGAACCTCGTAGGCATCTTTCTGGGTATGGGCGTAAATCTTGCTACCTTCCGTCTCAAAGAAGAGAATTTCCGACAAGTCCAGATAATATTCACCCGTCCCCTTGTAAAAAATCAACCTAGGAGACTTGGATTCTTGCAAGAGCCGCTGTAAATCCGCAATCTCATCTGTCAAAGCCACTGCCTTGATGACAATTTCAGTTTCCTCTAAATTGCTGTCAATTTCGATTCGTAACTTCATTCCATCTCCTTTCTGACTCTACTATATCAAAGCCAAAATAAGAAAACAAGAGCAAAAAAGCAAGTGGTTACTTTAACCCCGTAAGTGGTTGTAGGGTTACCTTAACTTGCAGGTCAAAATAGAAAGAAAATCACACCCCACACAAGAGCACTCATATAGCCAGCCACTACATCCTTGGGAAAATGCACTCCACCTAAGACTCTCACTAGACCTAGGAAGGCTGATAATGTCAAACAAATCATCCCCATAGTTAGACTAGCATGCAAGCAAGCCATGGAGATAATGGTTGCTGAAAAGACATGACGGCTGGGCATAGACTGACCAGGACCATCTCTGTCAAGCAAGGGTTTAATATCCCATTCCTCATAAGGCCTAGGGGCATTGATTTTCTTACGGAGAAGGGACAAAATCACAAAACCTGATGCAGGGATAAACACATACATCAAGACCTGTTTCCCAAATTCTTGTTGGAGATAGGTAGTTGCTAACAAGGTTAGATAAATCATAGGCATAACTACCGTCATGAAGAGATTGAAAGTTCTTAACAAGCTCAGAAGAAAGGGCCTATTTTCAACGTTAGCAGCAATGTAGTCATACCATTCTTGATAATTTTTCATATATTTTCTCATCACTTACTCAAATTTTGCTTACAGGGAAGCACTTGTCTTCTAGTATAGTGCAGAAAAAGAAGGCCGTCAAGCCTTCTTTGGGTTTATTCTTCTGCTTCGTCTTCTGTAAATTGACTGTTGTAGAGGTCAGCGTAGAAACCAGCTTGCGCCATCAGCTCATCATGATTTCCTTGCTCGATGATATTCCCATCTTTCATAACCAGAATCAGATCCGCATTACGGATAGTAGACAAGCGGTGGGCGATGACAAAGGAAGTTCTGCCTTCCATCAAACGATCCATGGCTTTCTGAATCAATTCCTCTGTACGGGTATCAACAGAAGAAGTTGCCTCATCTAGGATTAGGAGTGGAGCATCTTTCAGCAAAGCACGAGCGATAGTCAAGAGTTGTTTTTGTCCGACAGACAAGGTTACCGTGTCATCCAAGACGGTATCATAACCATCTGGTAGGGTCATAATAAAGTGGTGAATCCCTACAGCCTTGCTGGCTTCAATCACGCGCTCATCACTAATACCCTTTTGGTTATAGATGAGATTGTCTCGGATAGTACCTTCAAAGAGCCAGGTGTCCTGCAAGACCATTGAAAAGGCATCGTGTACTTCCGAACGCTTCATCTCCTTGGTATCCACACCATCGATACGGATACTTCCCTTATCAATCTCATAGAACTTCATCAAAAGATTGACAATGGTTGTCTTACCAGCTCCGGTCGGCCCGACAATCGCAACTTTTTGACCTGCATGAGCTGTCGCAGAAAAGTCATGAATAATGGTTCGCTCTGGTGTATAACCAAAGGAAACTCGATCAAAGACCACTTGACCTTTCATATCGCTCAATTGTCTTGCTTTATGGGATTCGTCTTCCATTTCCTCTTCAGCTAGGAACTCGAAGACACGTCCCATGGCTGCACTAGCCTGCTGAAGACTGGTAATCCCTTGAGCGATTTGCGAAAGAGGCTGAGAAAAGATACGAACGTAAGCCATAAAGGCAACGATAATCCCGATACTGATGTGCCCATTTAAGGCCAAGGCTGCACCAACAATAATCACCAAGGCATAGCTAAAGTTACCAATAAACATCATAATCGGCATCATAATCCCTGAAATAAACTGAGATTTCCAGATACTATCATACAGACGATGGTTTAATTTCGCAAACTCTTCTTTCGTACTCTCGATGGCATTGTAACTGGTCACCACATTATGGCCAGAGTACATTTCCTCCACATAGCCATTGACAGCCGCCAAATCCTGTTGCTGACTCTTAAAGAAGCCCTGGGATTTGCCCATAAAGACGGACACGAAAACAAAACCGATAAGGGTTGAAACTACCGTCACCAAGGCTAAAATCCAGTTCATCCCAAACATGGTTACCAAGACTGCTACGACCAGTAAACTAGATGAAAGAACTGTTCCCAGACTTTGATTAAGGGACTGGGCTGCAGTGTCAACGTCATTGGTTACACGAGACAAGGTATCTCCTTGAGAATGTCCATCAAAATATCCCAATGGAAGGCGATTAATTTTCTCTGCAATAGCTCTTCTCAAACGCTCTGAAAAACGTTGAATAGCTGTTGTAAACAGAAAGGCCTGCAAATAATTTGATAAAAGTCCAATCACATAGATGACGGCCAAAAAACCACCAATAGCTGCAACCGCCGCGACATCCACACTTGTTTCCAAACCACTGGCAATAATATTAGTCATTTCCTTGATGCGGGTTGGACCATATACAGTAATGATATTGGATAAGATTGTTGCTAGAAAGGCGATTAGAAGGGCAAACTGGAGGCCTGCAAGATAGGGTTTACTCTGTTTCCAGAGAGACATTTTCTTATTTTCCATGTTCCAATTCCTCCTTCGATAGTTGTGAATAGGCAATTTCTTGGTAAACTTCGTTATTAGCTAGAAGTTCCTTGTGGGTGCCTTGTCCCACGACTTTTCCTTGATCCAAGACCAAAATCAAATCTGCATCCATAATCGTTGAAATACGCTGTGCAACGATAAGCTTGGTCATAGACTTGGTTTTCTCTGCTAGCTCTTGGCGTAGGACACGGTCTGTCTTGTAGTCCAAAGCTGAGAAGGAGTCATCAAAGATGAGGATTTCTGGCTTCCGAGCTAAGGCACGCGCAATTGCCAGACGCTGTCTTTGACCACCTGAGAAGTTGGTTCCTCCTTGGGCCACTTCTGACGATAAGCCCGCTTCCTTGTCTTCGATAAAGTTCTTAGACTGGGCCAACTCCAAAGCCTGCCACATAGCCTGTTCACTAAGTGGTGTTTCTTGACTGTGTCCAAAGTCCAAATTGCCCTTAACATCACCTGAAAAGAGAACCGCTTTCTGAGGAATATAACCAACCTTGTTGCGCAAATCTTTCAAGTCATAGTCTTGAACATTGACACCATCTACCAGAATTTCTCCTGCTGACACGTCGTAGAAACGTGGAATCAGATTGACCAGAGTTGATTTACCAGAACCAGTTGACCCAATAAAGGCCACTGTTTGACCCGCTTCTGCTTTAAAGCTAATATTCTCAATAACCGCCTCCGAATTTGCCGCATAGCGGAAGGTCACATCCTTAAATTCGACCTGACCTTTGAGGTTTTCATCAGCCAACTGCACTTGAGCAGGATTTTGGATAGAAGAATGCAAATCTAAAACCTGATTAATCCGCTTAGCAGAGACCATGGTTCGGGGAAGAACGATGAAGAGCGCCCCCATGAGAAGGAAGCCCATGACAACCTGCATGGCATAAGACATGAAAACAATCATGTCACTAAAGAGAGGCAGACGCGCTATCGGAGCAGCGTCGTTAATCACATAGGCCCCAATCCAGTAAATCGCCACACTCAAACCACTTGAAATCCCCATCATGATAGGGTTCAAAATAGCCATAAGACGGTTGACAAACAAATTCAAGCGTGTCAATTCATCATTTGCTGATGCAAATTTTTCATTTTGGTATTCTTCAGCATTGTAGGCACGAACAACACGAATACCTGTTAAACTTTCACGAGTGATACTGTTCAATTTATCAGTCAGACTTTGAATCAAGGACTGTTTTGGAAAGGCTAGCGTCATCAAAACAGTTGTCATCAGGACGTTGACAATCACTGCCACAAGTACGGCCCAGAGCCAGTATTCTGAATGGCCTAAAATCTTCCCAATAGCCCAGATAGCCATAATCGGACCACGCGTAACCACTTGCAAACCCATGGTAATCAACATCTGAACCTGAGTAATATCATTGGTCGTACGCGTCAAGAGACTAGGAATAGAGAATTTCTTAATCTCTGTCTGCGAGTAATCCAAAACTCGGTTAAAAATATCACTTCTCAGCCTACTAGTATAAGAAGCAGCCACTCGGGAAGCAAAAAATCCAACTGCAACTGCGGATAAGAAAGCTAGAAAGGACATTCCCACCATCATGCTTGCCGGCTGCCATAACTCATCCAAGTTGGTTCCCTGAGTTCCTAGTAAATCAGTGATTTTAGAGATATAGGTCGGCACTTCCAACTCTAGATAAACCGAAAAGCAGGTAAAGAGAATGGCTAGTAAAATCATCCCCCATTCTTTTCCACTAATTCGTTTGGCTAATTTCTTCATTATCTCCTCCTATTCTCTTGATATTTTCCTGTAATTGATTGAGGACTTTCTCAAAAATCAGTAATTCGCCTTCATCTACGTCTGCCAACAACTGCTTGTCTATGCGTTTAAAAAAGGCCTTAAATTCTTGCATTTGAGAACGCGATTTTTCCGTCAGACGAACAAACTTAGCCCGCTTATCGCTAGAACTCGCCTCCAATTCTACCAGACCATTTTGCACCATACGCTTGACCAAATTACTAGCAACAGACTTGGTAATATTGAGTTCCTGCTCGATATCTTTAATCAAGACCAATTCTTGATTTTTCTCACGATTATCCAAAAAACGCACAACCTGACCTTGAGGCCCACCCATAAATTCAATACCACAACGTTTGGCTTCCTTTTGCACCATCAGGTGAATCTGATGAGCAAAACGCTTAAAGACTAACATCGGTTTATCCATACTAACTCCTTTCTAACCATCACATTTAGTTCTCCTAGGAACTAAATAAGTTTCCATGAGAACTATTTTACCACTTTGAAAAGAGATGTCAAAAAAAAGTTTCCTAGAGAACTATTTTCTTGATTCAAAAAATCCCAAGTGATTTTTTCACTTAGGATCATGTTCTCTAGGTTAAATTAGAACCCGTCTACGTTTGTGTAGATTTTTTGTACGTCTTCGTCGTCCTCAAGGACGCTGTAAAGTTTTTCAAAGGTTTCAAGGTCATCGCCTGACAATTCCACTTCTGACTGAGGAATCATTTCCAATTCAGTCACTTGGAATTCTTCGACACCTGACTCACGAAGAGCAACGATAGCCTTGTGAAGGTCAGTTGGAGCTGTGTAAACTGTGATTGTACCTTCTTCTGCTTCTACATCATCCACATCCACATCTGCTTCTAGCAATTGCTCAAAGACTGCGTCCGCATCTTCACCTGCAAATACAATAACTCCCTTGTTATCGAAGAGGTAAGAAACAGAACCTGAAGCACCCATGTTTCCGCCGTTTTTACCAAAGGCTGCACGGACATTGGCCGCTGTACGGTTGACATTTGAAGTCAAAGTATCAACAATCAGCATAGAACCATTTGGTCCAAAACCTTCGTAACGTCCTTCTGTAAAGGTTTCGTCTGTGTTTCCTTTAGCCTTGTCCAAAGCTTTATCGATAACGTGTTTTGGCACTTGGGCTTGTTTAGCACGGTCGATAACGAACTTCAAGGCTGAGTTTGATTCCGGATCTGGATCACCTTTTTTAGCTGCTACATAGATTTCTACACCAAATTTTGCATATACTTTAGAGTTAGCTCCATCTTTAGCCGTTTTCTTGGCTACGATATTGGCCCATTTACGTCCCATTAGGAATCTCCTTTTTTCACATTTTAATCTTTCTTATTATAACACAAGTTTTTTCGATTTTCACTAGAGGAAATGGATTTTATTCAGTAAATCGAGCTATGATGACACTTTTGTTGTCAAGATGGCCTTGCCTTCTTTTACCAAAGGATGACGGAAGAGTGAAAAGTACAGTTGGATGGTCATGGCAACCCAGATAAGGGGTTCACAAAGGATAACTCCCTTATAGCCCGCCCAAGGGATAATCAAGACCACAAAAGCGATTTTCCCGATTAGTTCTATAAAGCTAGAAACCAGAGGAAGGACCTTTTGCCCCAAGCCCTGCAAACAATTGCGATAAATCAATAAGAGACTCAAAATAGGATAAAAAGCTGAACTGATTTGCAAGTACAGACTACCATTTTCTACCAAGCAATCATCCGTCGAACTAGCCAAGAAGGAAACCAAGGCTGGACTGGCAAAAAAGAGGAAGACACAAACAAAAACTGCCCAGGATATACTTAAACGACTGCCGATTCGAAGTCCTTGAACAATGCGGTCTGGTCGCTTAGCTCCTAGATTCTGAGAAGCAAAGGTCGTCATTGATGCAGAAATAGCGGTCATGGGAAGAAGGGCGAAAGCCATAATGCGTCGCGCCGCTGTTTGAGCACTAATAATCACGGCTCCAAAAGTATTGACAGAAGACTGTAAAATCACACTGCCGATGGACACAATCGAACTCATCAAGCCCATAGCCAAACCTTGCTCCAAGAGATCCGCGTACAAGGTCTTATCCCATTTGAAATGCTTGAGCTGAGGGAGTAGCTCAGGCACACTCTTACGGATATAATAAAAGCAAAGAACCGCTGATAAGCCTTGCGAAATAATGGTAGCTAGTCCCGCGGATTGAACTCCCAGATGCAATTGCGTAATGAAATAGAGATCCAGAACCACATTAACCAAGGCAGAGAAAATCAGAAATCCAAGCGCTGCTAGACTGTCCCCAATGGACCGCAACAAACCTGCAAAAAGATTATAAGCAAAGCTGACACCCACGCAAGTCACAATCATTGAAATATATTGATAAGATTGAGGAAGGATTTCTGCAGGAGTATCTAAATATTGCAAGAGTGGATACAGACCGACAAATCCCAGCAGCATAACTACAATACTCAAAAGAGCACCTAAAATCCAGGTAGCTGCTACTGCCTCCTTGATTTTAGTGAAATTCCGAGCTCCATAATAACGGGCAATGACAATTCCCATGCCATTGCCGACACCAAGAGTAAAACCTACAATCAGGTCAAAAATTGCTGTCGTCGCTCCTACTGCAGCCAAGGATTCTTGACCAAGAAATCGTCCAACAATCAAGACATCAGCAGTATTATAGAGCTGTTGAAAAATATTTGATAGCAAGATTGGGAAGGCGAAGCTTAAGAGCGAGGGAAGAATCGGACCATGTATCAGGTCCACTGTTCGTTTTTTATTCATAAGGCTATTATATCAGCTTTCTAGAGGAGCGACAAGAAACAGCAAACTATGCGTGAGCTGAAAACCAGAAAAAGACAACGAAAAAGCAGTGGTTTTCTCCACTACTTTGACAGCTTATTCTTCAATTTCGATTTCAAGCTCATCGCCTAGGTCAAGAGTTACTTCTTCATTCAAAGAATCTGCTTGAACTGCTTCATCTTTTTTGCTTTCAGCAGCTTCTTCTCCATCAATCAAACCAAATTGAACACGGACTTGATGGTCAATCTCATCAAAGACTTCTGGGTTATCTGCCAAGTATTTCTTAGCATTTTCAGAACCTTGCCCGATTTTCTCATCCTTGTAAGAGTACCAAGCTCCTGCTTTTTTGATAATATCCAAATCGCTTGCGATTTTCAAGAGTTCACCAGTCTTAGAAATACCTTCTCCGTACATGATTTCAACGAAGGCTTCCTTAAATGGTGGAGCCACCTTGTTTTTCACGACCTTGATTTTAGTTTCTTTACCGACATTGGTATCTTTTTGGTCACCAGTTCCCTTGATTTGTGTGCTTCCACGAACATCCAAACGGACTGATGCGTAAAATTTCAGAGCACGTCCACCAGGAGTTGTTTCTGGATTTCCAAACATCACCCCAACTTTTTCACGCAATTGGTTGATAAAGATGGCAATTGTTTTGGTTTTATTGATAGAAGCACCAAGTTTACGCATAGCCTGGCTCATCATACGAGCCTGCAAACCAACGTGGCTATCTCCGATATCTCCATCAATTTCCGCACGAGGTACAAGGGCAGCAACTGAGTCGACTACGACAAGATCTACAGCACCTGAGTCAATCAATTTTCCTGCAATCTCAAGACCTTGCTCTCCTGAGTCTGGTTGAGATAAGAGCAATTCGTCAATGTTGACACCAAGGGCCGCAGCATAAGCTGGATCAAGGGCATGTTCTGCATCGATAAAGGCTGCAATACCACCTTCTTTTTGAGCTTGTGCAACTGCATGAAGGGCAACTGTTGTCTTACCAGATGACTCTGGTCCATAAATTTCAATGATACGTCCCTTAGGATAACCACCTGAACCAAGGGCAATGTCAAGAGCCAAGGAACCTGAGCTCATCACCTGCACCTTTTGCTCGGCACGTTCACCCAAACGCATGATTGATCCCTTACCAAAGTCTTTCTCAATCAATTTAAGAGCGTCATTCAAGGCTTTTTCACGTTCAGCACCGAATTTTTTTGAAATTTCATCTAATTTTTTTGGTTTTTTCGCCATTCTATTCTCCTACATTCTAATGGTCCTCAGACCTATCTACTATTATATCAAAAGTTAGTCACTTAATAAAGCCTTGCGAACTAGGTTAAAGGCATGCATAACTGCAATGTGACGTACATCTGCTCGACTTCTGCCTCCAATATTAACCTTGATGACCTCAGTTCCATGCTCTTGAGCCAAGCCTATGAAGACTGTCCCAGCTGGATGTCCTTCTAGGCTATCTGGTCCTGCCACTCCAGTCAAACTAAGGCCAAAATCAGACTTAGTCTTGATTCGTGCTTGCTCAGCCATCTTCTGAGCTGTAAATTCAGACACCACACCATGTTCTTCCAAATCCTTGACAGGAATATCCAACATCTTTGATTTTTCCTCCAGGCTATAGGTTACAAAACCACCCTTAAATATACTTGAAGCACCCGAAAAATCCGCTACATTGGCTTGGAAAAGCCCTGCCGTTAAACTCTCTGCAGCCGTGATGGTTTTCCCTTGTTTTTTCAGTTCTTCTACCACAATGCTGGCCAAACTGGACTCTTCCCCATAACCATAGCAAAGTTCTCGTAAAGAAAGGCCTTCAAAGGTCTGGCGACCTAAGATTTGATTTTCCAAGATATCCAGCACTTGATTCGCCTCTTCTTGACTGCTAGCCTTTGTTGACAGACGCAAGGTTACCTCCCCTGTCTTAGCATAAGGGGCCAAGGTCGGATCTGTTTGATTATCAATCAAATCAGACAAAATCGTAACCAGCTGGCTCTCGCCAATTCCAAAGAAACGAAGAACTCGGGAATACAGCTTGCTCCCTGTCATCAACTTGGGTAGAAGTTGGTTTAAGACCATCGGTTTCAATTCACTTGGTGGACCTGGAAGGACAACGTAGGTCACTCCATCGACTTCCAAAATGCCTCCCACAGCCAGTCCAGTTTCGTTGGGCAGTGGAGTCGCTCCTTCTACAATTTGAGCTTGTCTTTCGTTATTCGGTGTTCGGGCATAGTCTGGTCTCTGGGCAAAAAAGACATCCAACTTCTCCTGAGCCTGAGGATCGAAGACTAATTCTTTCCCTAAAAATTTAGCCAGAGTTTGTTTGGTCAAATCGTCCTCAGTTGGCCCTAAACCACCTGTCAAAATCACCAGACTGCTACGTTGACTGGCAATTTCAAGCAAAGACAAGAGACGAGCTTCATTGTCTCCTACAGCCGTCTGAAAATATACGTCTACCCCAATCTCTGCTAGTTTTTCCGACAAAAACTGGGCATTGGTATTAACAATCTGTCCGGTCAAAATCTCTGTTCCAACAGCAATGATTTCCGCTTTCATGTTTCCTCCTACCTATCTATTCGTATTTTTTTGAAAAAATCGCAGGAAATTTCCCACGATTAATTTTTTATTTGTATTAAAAAACGAACTATTCTACTTCATTTGTTACAAAGACACCTTGTTGTTGATTCTCCCCATCACCAACAGGCACCCGTCCAAACAAATCTTCAAATAAGACAACATTTGTTTCCAGCTGAGTGACTTCTTCTTGTCCCAAAGAACGTCGCAATATATTCTGCATTTCCAACATATGCTCTCTCGAAACAATCTGGTAAGAAATACCTTGCAACATCTCTCCTTCGCCCTTCAATTGTTGAGATTCAATGGTTTTAAATGAATCTTTATAGCCCAACAAGCTAGGAATACTTTTCGCAGATAAATCAATATTAGTCTGCATATTCGTACTTAAGGCTTTTAAGATAGACTGATAGTGACTAACGCTATTCAAACTAAGAACTTTTTCAACAACCTTTTGAATGACTTCACGCTGACGCTTCTGACGTCCGTAGTCTCCTTCTGGGTCTTGATAACGCATGCGGGAATAAACAAGCGCTTCTTCTCCATTTATTGTCTGTTCTCCAACACCGATAGAAATGGTATTAAATTCCTCTTGATCACTAATAGAAATTGGGAAGCCTAGCGTGTTGTTGACGGTTATACCACCCACTGCATCGACTAATTGTTGCAATCCTTGCATATTAACCATAATGTAGCGATCGATATGGATATTCATCATCTTTTGAATGGTTGAAATAGCTAACTCTGCACCACCACCAGCATAGGCAGCGTTTAACTTCGCTTCCTCAATCTGGCCATCTTTATGCTGAATTTTAGTCAGGATGTCACGTTCCAAACTCAACATCATGGTTTTCTTAGTATGTGGATTCACCGTCAAGAGAATCATGGAATCACTATTTCCAGCCCATTGATCTGTACGCTCTACATTCCCAGTATCAACCCCCATCAAAAGAATCGTTAAGGGTTCAGTCGCCTCAATAACATTGGTTTCTTCTCCAATTTTTTTATAGGTTTTTGATAAGGTTTGTGTACCTTGCTGATAAATAGTATAAGCAAAAACACCCACACCCAAAACCGTCACAGCTAGAAAAGCTAGCACCATTCCAATAATTTTTTTAACCATATTTCTATTAATCTATCAGCCTACCCATCAGGTAAACATCGATAAATTCCCCTTCTTCTATGTACGCACCGCGCTCTTGTCTACCTTCAATGACAAAGCCATGTTTTTGATATAGATAAACTGCAGCTTGATTACGAGTTTGAACAGTGAGTTGAAGTCGACGAAGAATGCCACTAGCCTGCGCCCATTCTACGACTTCTTCAAGTAACAAACTCCCCAGTCCATTATTCCAATACTTCTTACCAATCACAATAAAGAGATCTCCAATATGACGAACTCTCTTGCGTTGATCAGCTGTGATATTTACAAGACCAGCAATTTCATCATTCAGCAAGGCCAGTAAAGTGATTTGATTTTCCGAGTGAGCCTGTTTATCCAAAAACAACTCCATCTCAGTATCTGTCATCAAAATGCCATTCCTGTCCAGACTGGTAAAATCTGTTTCTACACTGACACGATTTAAAAATGTCACTAATTCAGCCGCATCACTAGGTTCTGCTTCTCTAATGAGCAATTCATACTCCATGTTGAAGCTCCTCTAAGAGTTTTTCTGCACGCAAACCCTTTGCTTGGAAATGTAATCTGCGACCGTCTTCTTCTTTTAGAATTTCCAATTCTAAATAAGTATCTGGCAAGGCATCACCTAAAAGATGTCCCCACTCGATGACAGTTACCCCACCACCAAAGAGAAACTCATCCAAATCAATAGAATCCGCATCTCCCTCAATACGATAAACATCTAGGTGGTAAAGCGGAAGACGCCCTTCATACTCTCTTACGATAGTGTAGGTTGGACTCTTAATCATCTGAAAAATCTGTAATCCCTTAGCAAGGCCTTTTGTAAAGGTCGTTTTGCCCGCACCCAGTTCTCCAGTTAGAATTAAGACATCATTCTTTTCCAATAAATAGCCCAAACGTTCACCTAAGGACTGTAACTCTTCTTCGTTTTTAGTGTACATGTTTCTATTATACCAAAAAGTTGTTCTTTGTCGAGATATTATCTGTGAATTTCATATTATGAATTGAAAACTTGAGCCAGTGCTTGTTTTGATCTTAAAATAGGAACAGTAAAAAGACAACTAATAAGATATCTCTCATCAAATGGCTGTAAAACGAAACTTCCCAGCGAATGACTTTTGGCACCAACAGTCCTAGAAATAGCATTCCTAAGGTAATATAAAAGGTCATGGATAATAGCATCCAAGGATTTCTGAGAAAGATTAGAATAGCTAGTCCACTAATAAAACATATTTCCTTCTTACCCAAAATCTTTTTCAATCCATTTACATACTTCTGAATCGGCAGAAAAACTAACAAATCAATACCAAATAAGAAAAAGAAACTTGGTAGAAAGGCTTCCACAAACCCTTCTACGGATGTATTTCCTGCAAGGATATGTTCTATGACAATTAAAGCTAAACCCAAAATGTTTACTAAGAGCAAGAGACTATACAAGAATTGTTGCTTATCTTCCTTAAAAACTGAATAAGATTGATTTCGCTGTCCACTATAGTAGTTTAGCCCTGCACCAATACTGGCAAGGAGCAACATGCCAACTAAATAATAGAAGCAGTTTTGATTTAACATCAAAGCCCAAGTCGACAAACTTAAACAAGAACAGCTACTAAGACCAAAGAACGTCAGCAATAACAAAATACGAATTTGCTTTTTCATTTTTTCCATCATTCTTCCTCCCTTACTTGCTCTTATTATAGGCTAGAAATTCTCACCATTGCTAGAATATTTCTCAACTGTCAGTTTTCTACTCTAAAATGCAAAAAAGTTTGATGCAAGTATCCCTTACATCAAACTTTTATTATTTCTCTTCAAACCAAAGAGCAATTTCTCGCTTAGCTGACTCTTCTGAATCTGATCCATGTACAATATTTTGAATAGCTTGGTTTTCTCCAGCAGCTTTTGCAAAATCACCTCGAATCGTTCCTGGTAAAGCTTCTTCTGGACGAGTTGCCCCCATCATGGTCCGCCAAGTTTCGATTACTTTGGGACCAGAAATGATGCCCACAAGAACTGGTCCTGAAGTCATGAATTTACGAATCGGTGGGTAAAAACTTTGGCCAACCAAGTCCTGATAGTGCTGGTCAATCAACTCTTCTGAAAGCTGTGAACGCAACTCCAATTTTTCGATTGTAAATCCACGTTGTTCGATGCGTTTCAACACTTCACCCACTAGCCCTCTTTTCACACCATCTGGTTTAATGATAAAAAATGTTTGTTCCATACTCGTCTCCTTTGTCAGCTTCTTCCTTTTATTTTACCACATTTCATGGAAAAATGGAGAAAGTTTTCAGAAAAGAGAAAGAGAACCCGAAGGCTCTCTCATTCTCTTTTATTCTACTGTTTCTTCCACAGTTTCAACGGCAGTATCCACAACTACTTCTGTTGTTTCTTCATTCCCTTCTTCCTCTACTGGAGGATTAAGGTATTCTTCTTCGTTGACAGCATGTGGTTCAAGGTTACGGTAACGGGCCATACCAGTACCTGCTGGGATGATCTTACCGATGATAACATTTTCCTTGAGTCCAAGGAGATGGTCTTTCTTACCGCGGATAGCTGCATCTGTAAGGACACGAGTTGTTTCCTGGAAGGAAGCCGCTGACAAGAAACTATTTGTTTCAAGTGAGGCTTTGGTAATTCCCATAAGAACTGGGCGACCTGTCGCTGGAACTCCACCTGCGATAAGGACATCTTTGTTAGCATCTGTAAAGTCATTGATATCCATAAGGGTACCCATGAGAAGATCTGTGTCACCTGGATCCATGACACGGACTTTACGGATCATTTGACGAACCATTACCTCGATGTGTTTGTCACCGATTTCTACCCCTTGGCTACGGTAAACTTTTTGCACTTCACCGAGAAGATAAGTTTCAACTGACAAGACATCACGGACTGCAAGGAGACGTTTTGGTTGGATAGAACCTTCTGTAAGAGCAGCACCACGCGCTACTTGGTCTCCAACTTCAACACGCATACGAGCTGTAAATGGAACGACGTATTCACCTTCGCCAGTTTCACCCTTAACAAAGACTTTCTTAGTACGAGTTGATGCATCTTCTTCGATAGCAGTAACTTGTCCTTTAACCTCTGTGATAACCGCTTCCCCTTTAGGATTGCGGGCTTCAAAGATTTCTTGGACACGAGGAAGACCCTGAGTGATATCGGTATTTGAGGCAACCCCACCCGTGTGGAAGGTACGCATTGTAAGCTGTGTACCAGGTTCCCCGATAGATTGGGCAGCGATTGTACCGACTGCTTCACCAACTTCAACCGCATCACCAGTCGCCAAGTTAATACCATAACAGTGACGGCAGACACCATGACGAGTGTTACATGTAAATACAGAGCGGATAGTCACTTCTTCCACACCAGCATTAACAATTTCACGCGCCTTGTCTTCTGTAATCAACTCATTTGGACCGATAATCACTGCACCAGTTTCTGGATGTTTAACAGTTTTCTTAGTGTAACGACCATTGAGACGCTCTTCGAGAGACTCGATCATCTCTTTTCCTTCTGCGATAGAGCGGATCAAGAGACCACGGTCTGTTCCACAGTCGTCCTCACGGATGATAACGTCTTGGGCAACGTCAACCAAACGACGAGTCAAGTAACCTGAGTCGGCTGTCTTAAGGGCCGTATCGGTCATACCTTTACGGGCACCGTGAGTTGAGAAGAACATTTCGAGTACTGACAAACCTTCGCGGAAGTTTGAAAGGATTGGCAATTCCATGATACGTCCGTTCGGAGCAGCCATCAGACCACGCATACCGGCAAGCTGTGAGAAGTTTGAGATGTTACCACGGGCTCCTGAGTCCATCATCATAACGATTGGATTCTTAGGATCTTGGTTGGCAATCAAACGTTTCTCAAGTTTTTCACGGGCAGCACGCCATTCAGCTGTAACGGCATTGTAACGCTCGTCGTCTGTGATCATACCACGACGGAATTGTTTGGTGATTTGTTCTACACGTTTGTGTGATTCTTCAATGATTTCAGCCTTGTCGTCAACGACTGGGATATCGGCGATACCCACTGTCAATCCTGCAAGAGTTGAGTGGTGGTAACCGAGGTTCTTCATGCGGTCAAGTAGGGCAGAAGTTTCTGTCGTACGGAAACGTTTGAAGATTTCAGCGATGATATTTCCAAGATTTTTCTTCTTGAATGGAGGGTTAAGTTCAAGATTGCTGATAGCTTCCTTGATATCTCCACCAAGTGGCAAGAAATATTTAGCTGGAACGCCTTCTGTCAAGTTGGCATTGTTTGGTTCTTGCAAGTATGGTAGACCCTCTGGCATGATGTCGTTGAAGAGGATTTTACCAACTGTGGTAAGCAAGACCTTGTGTTTTTGCTCTTCTGTCCAAGGCTTGTTGAGGCTGTCTGTTGCGATACCAACACGTGAGTGAAGGTGAACATAGCCATTACGGTAAGCCATAACCGCTTCGTCACGGTCCTTGAAGACCATTCCTTCACCTTCACGACCAGCTTCTTCCATGGTCAAATAGTAGTTACCCAAAACCATGTCCTGAGATGGAGTAACAACTGGTTTACCATCTTTCGGGTTCAAGATGTGCTCAGCAGCTAGCATGAGGATACGAGCTTCTGCTTGGGCTTCTTCTGAAAGCGGTACGTGGATGGCCATTTGGTCCCCGTCAAAGTCGGCATTGTAGGCTTCACAGACAAGTGGGTGCAAGCGAAGGGCCTTACCATCAATCAAGACTGGCTCGAAGGCTTGGATACCCAAACGGTGAAGGGTCGGTGCGCGGTTAAGAAGCACTGGGTGTTCTTTGATCACTTCTTCAAGGATATCCCAGATACGCTCATCTCCGCGTTCTACCAAGCGTTTTGCTGCTTTGACGTTTTGCACGATATCACGTGCAACGATTTCACGCATCACAAATGGTTTAAAGAGCTCGATCGCCATTTCACGTGGCACACCACATTGGTACATCTTGAGGGTTGGACCAACGGCGATAACGGAACGTCCTGAGAAGTCAACACGTTTACCGAGCAAGTTTTGACGGAAGCGTCCTTGTTTACCTTTAAGCATGTGGCTCAATGATTTCAGTGGACGGCTACCTGGTCCTGTGATTGGACGACCACGACGACCATTGTCAATCAAAGCGTCAACCGCTTCTTGAAGCATACGCTTCTCATTTTGAACGATGATACCTGGTGCATTCAACTCAAGCAAACGAGCCAAACGGTTGTTACGGTTGATAACACGGCGGTAAAGGTCATTCAAGTCAGATGAGGCAAAACGGCCACCATCCAACTGCAACATTGGACGAAGATCTGGTGGAATAACCGGAAGGATGTTGAGAATCATCCATTCAGGTTTGTTTCCAGACTTGTAAAAGGCATCCAAAACATCCAAACGACGGATGGCTTTGACACGTTTTTGTCCAGTAGCTGTTTTCAACTCTTCTTTGAGTTCAGCAATTTCTTTTTCAAGATCTACTTGTTTTAAAAGGTCTTGGATAGCTTCGGCACCCATCTTGGCAACGAATGATCCATAACCATACTCACGCAAGCGCTCACGGTATTCGCGCTCTGTCATGATAGACTTGTGCTCAAGCGGTGTATCCTTAGGATCAATAACCACATAAGCCGCAAAGTAGATAACTTCCTCGAGGGCACGAGGGCTCATATCAAGGGTCAAGCCCATACGGCTTGGAATCCCCTTGAAGTACCAGATGTGAGATACAGGAGCTTTCAACTCAATGTGTCCCATACGCTCACGACGAACTTTCGTACGCGTTACTTCAACCCCACAGCGGTCACAAACAATCCCTCTGTAACGAATGCGTTTGTACTTACCACAAGCACATTCCCAGTCTTTTGTAGGACCAAAGATAACTTCATCAAAGAGTCCTTCACGTTCTGGTTTCAAGGTACGGTAATTGATTGTTTCAGGTTTTTTGACTTCTCCATAAGACCATGAACGGACTTTACTTGGAGAAGCTAGGGTGATTTGCATACTTTTAAAACGATTTACATCAACCACTATTTCTTCCCTTTCTATTCTAAGTGAACTGCTTATTCTTGTTCAGCAGCTTCTTCTGTTGCTTCCGCTTTTGTTGCTTTCTCAGCTTCTTCAGCTTCAAAGGCTGCTTTAGCCTCTTGTGCTGCTTTTTCGCGGGCTTTTTCAAGGTCATCTACGTGGATGACATCTTCGTCCATTCCTTCATCCAAGTCGCGAAGTTCCACTTCTTGATCATCTTCGTCAAGGACTCGCATGTCAAGACCAAGAGATTGCAATTCTTTGACAAGAACTCGGAAGGATTCTGGAACACCTGGTTTTGGAATTGGTTTTCCTTTTGTAATGGCTTCATAAGCTTTCAGACGTCCATTGATATCGTCAGACTTGTAAGTCAAGATTTCTTGAAGGACATTTGAGGCACCGTAGGCTTCAAGAGCCCAAACCTCCATCTCACCGAAACGTTGTCCACCAAACTGAGCTTTACCTCCAAGTGGTTGTTGAGTAACGGTTGAGTAAGGTCCGACTGAACGCGCGTGCAATTTATCATCAACCATGTGGTGGAGTTTGATCATGTACATGACTCCGACAGAAACACGGTTATCAAATGGTTCACCAGTACGGCCATCGTAAAGGATCGTTTTGGCATCGCTATCCATACCAGCTTCTTTAACAGTTGACCAAAGGTCTTCAGAACTTGCTCCGTCAAAGACTGGTGTTGCGATGTGAATACCAAGAGTACGAGCAGCCATACCAAGGTGAAGCTCCATAACCTGACCGATATTCATACGTGATGGCACCCCAAGTGGGTTCAACATGATATCGACTGGAGTTCCGTCTGGAAGGTAAGGCATGTCTTCTACAGGAACGATACGAGAGACAACCCCTTTATTTCCGTGACGTCCGGCCATCTTATCTCCGACCTTGATCTTACGTTTTTGAGCGATGTAGACGCGAACCAGCATGTTAACACCTGATTGCAACTCATCTCCATTTGCACGTGTAAAGATTTTAACATCACGAACGACACCATCGGCACCGTGTGGTACACGAAGAGAAGTGTCACGCACTTCACGAGACTTGTCTCCAAAGATAGCGTGCAAAAGACGTTCTTCAGCTGAAAGGTCTTTCTCACCCTTAGGTGTTACTTTACCTACAAGGATATCGCCTTCTTTAACCTCAGCACCGATACGGATAATACCCATTTCGTCAAGGTCTTTAAGGGCATCTTCACCAACGTTTGGAATTTCGCGAGTGATTTCTTCAGGCCCAAGCTTTGTATCGCGTGTTTCTGATTCGTATTCTTCAAGGTGAACAGATGTGTAGACATCGTCTTTGACCAAGCGTTCGCTCATGATAACGGCATCCTCGAAGTTGTAACCTTCCCAAGTCATGTAGGCAACGATTGGGTTTTGTCCAAGCGCCATTTCTCCATTTTCCATAGAAGGTCCGTCAGCGATGAAATCGCCTTTCTCAACGACATCTCCAACTTTTACGAGAGTGCGTTGGTTGTAAGCAGTACCTGAGTTTGAGCGACGGAATTTTTGGATGTGGTAAACGTCCAATGAACCATCTTCACGACGAACTTCTACCTTGTCAGCATCTGCATAAGTAACTTTACCGTCATACTGAGCAATCACAGCAGCTCCTGAATCGTGGGCTGCTTGGTATTCCATACCAGTACCAACGTAAGGTGCTTTAGGATTAATCAATGGCACAGCCTGACGTTGCATGTTGGCTCCCATGAGGGCACGGTTGGAGTCATCGTTTTCCAAGAAAGGAATACATGCTGTCGCAACGGCAACTACCTGTTTTGGTGATACGTCCATGTAGTCAACAACATTAGCTGGATACTCTTGGTTGACCCCTTGGTGACGTCCCATGACAACTTTCTCAGCAAATGTTCCATCTTCATTCAGACGAGAATTAGCCTGTGCTACAGTAAATTCATCTTCTTCATCGGCTGTCAACCAAACGATTTCGTTTGTGACAACACCTGTTTCACGGTCAACCTTACGGTATGGTGTTTGAACAAAACCATACTTGTTCAAGTGTCCGTAAGATGACAAGTTATTGATCAAACCGATGTTAGGTCCTTCAGGTGTCTCGATTGGACACATACGACCGTAGTGAGTGTAGTGCACGTCACGTACTTCATATCCAGCACGGTCACGTGTCAAACCACCAGGTCCTAAGGCTGACAAACGGCGTTTGTGAGACAACTCAGAAAGCGGGTTGTGTTGGTCCATGAACTGTGACAACTGTGATGAACCAAAGAATTCTTTAACCGCAGCTGTTACAGGACGGATATTGATAATTTGTTGTGGTGTCAAGACTTCGTTATCCTGGACAGACATACGTTCACGGACATTACGTTCCATACGAGAAAGTCCAAGGCGTACTTGGTTGGCAAGCAATTCACCAACCGCGCGGATACGGCGGTTTCCAAGGTGGTCGATATCATCTACACGGCCAAGTCCTTCAGCCAAGTTGAGGAAGTAGCTCATCTCAGCAAGGATATCTGCAGGAGTGACGATACGAATCTTGTCATCTGGATTAGCATTACCGATGATAGTTACGACGCGGTCTGGATCAGTTGGTGCAACAACCTTGAATTTTTGAAGAACAACTGGCTCAGTCACAACGGCTGCATCATTTGGAATGTAAACAATCTTGTTCAAATCACCATCCAAATGGCTTTCAATACTTTCAATCACGCTACGAGTCATGATTGTTCCAGCTTCTACCAAGATTTCTCCTGTTTCAGGATCTACCAATGGCTCTGCAATGGTTTGGTTGAGCAAACGTGTTTTAACATTGAGTTTTTTATTGATTTTGTAACGACCAACTGCTGCTAGATCATAGCGACGTGGATCAAAGAAACGAGCCACAAGCAAGCTACGTGAGCTTTCAGCAGTCTTAGGCTCACCCGGACGAAGTCGTTCGTAAATTTCTTTCAAGGCTTCGTCTGTACGAGAGTCCATTGGGTTCTTGTGGATATCTTTTTCAACAGTATTGCGAACCAATTCGCTATCACCAAAGATATCAAAGATTTCATCATCACCTGAAAAACCAAGGGCACGAACCAAGGTTGTAAATGGAATCTTACGCGTACGGTCGATACGAGTGTAGGCGATGTCTTTTGAGTCGCTTTCAAGCTCCAACCAAGCCCCACGGTTAGGGATAACAGTTGAGCCGTAGCCCACTTTACCATTTTTATCAACTTTATCGTTAAAGTAAACACCTGGTGAGCGGACCAACTGAGATACGATAATACGTTCACCACCATTGATGATGAAAGTACCCATTTCTGTCATGATTGGGAAATCACCAAAGAAAACTTCTTGGGTCTTGATTTCGCCTGTTTCTTTATTGATCAAGCGGAAGGTTACAAAAATTGGTGCTGAATAGCTAGCATCGTGGATACGAGCTTCTTCTAGCGTGTATTTGGGTTCCTTGATTTCATATCCAACAAATTCCAACTCCATTGTGTCTGTGAAGTTTGAAATTGGCAATACATCTTCAAATACTTCCTTCAGACCGTGGTCTAGGAAATCTTTGAATGAGTCAGTTTGAATTTCAATCAAATTTGGTAAGTCAAGAACTTCTTTGATTCTTGAAAAACTACGACGGGTACGATGTTTCCCGTATTGAACGTCATGTCCTGCCAAGATGATTCTCCTTTGTAAATAAGTTCCAAGCCTTATCGATCAGGCTTTTCTAATCGTCATATGGTTTTAAAAACCTTTATCACCGTGTCCTCTTGATAAATTTTCAGAATCTTTAAGTCTTTGTTACAAGTACTCAAATTCCTGAAAAAAAGCACAAAAAGAGCAGCTAAATCTGACTTTTTCAGAAGATTTAACTGCTGTGAGCCTTGTCTGGACAATATTTCAGACAAAACCTACGACAAATGATTACTCATATTATACCCTATTTAGCTAGATTTTTCAAGGGGAATAACGATTTTTTACCAAAATCTTTTCCTATAAGAAAGACTGGCTAAATCGTAACAAAATCTGTTGCGATTTTTCTTTTAGTTTAATTTTAGGAAAACGCTTGCATCTTATTTTACTAAGTGCTATACTGATAAAGAAATTCATTTATAGGAGAATGATTATGAAAAGAACAACTTCTCAAACTGAGAAAAAAATGGTTTACAGCATCCGTTCCCTCAAAAATGGAACTGGTTCTGTCCTTATCGGAGCAAGTCTTGTCCTACTTGCCATGGCTACACCAACTATCTCAGCCAACGAAAGTACACCAACCACTAACGCAAGTAATAGTGAAACTACTACCGCCCTTGCCCAACCTCTTACTGATGCAACGAACATCGCTGGCAAGAACGAAAGCGATTTTTCTTCAACTGACAATGCAAACGCTTCCCTAGAGAAAAAAGAAGAAAAACCTGCAACAGAGCCAACAACTCCTGCTGCAAGCCCAACTGATCCAGCACCACAAACTGGGCAAGATCGTTCAAGTGAGCCGACTACTTCTACTAGTCCAGCAACGACTGAAACTAAGGCAGAAGAGCCCATCGAAGACAACTACTTCCGTATCCACGTCAAAAAACTTCCTGAAGAAAACAAGGATGCTCAAGGACTATGGACTTGGGATGATGTTGAAAAGCCTTCTGAAAATTGGCCTAACGGAGCCTTGTCCTTCAAGGATGCCAAAAAAGATAACTATGGCTACTACCTAGATGTCAAATTAAAGGGAGAACAAGCCAAGAAAATTAGCTTCCTCATCAATAATACAGCTGGAAAAAATCTAACCGGTGATAAATCAGCAGAAAAACTGGTTCCAAAAATGAACGAGGCTTGGTTAGACCAAGATTACAAGGTTTTCTCTTACGAACCACAACCTGCAGGAACTGTTCGCGTCAACTACTACCGTACCGACGGAAACTATGACAAGAAATCTCTCTGGTACTGGGGAGATGTGAAGGAGCCAAGTAGTGGTGAATGGCCTAATGGAACAGACTTTACTGCCACAGGCAAATATGGTCGCTATATCGATATTCCACTAAAAGATGCAGCTAAAGACCTTGGATTTTTATTACTAGACAGAAGCAAACAAGGAGACGATGTGAAAATCCGTAAAGAAGATTATAAGTTCACAGATTTGAAAAATCATAGCCAAATTTTCCTAAAAGACGATGACGAATCGATTTACACAAATCCATACTATGTCCATGATATCCGCATGACAGGGGCTCAACACGTAGGAACTTCTAGCATTGAAAGTAGTTTTTCAACACTAGTCGGTGCTAAAAAAGAAGATATCCTCAAGCACTCCAACATCACTAATCACCTAGGAAACAAAGTAGCTATCACCGATGTCGCAATTGATGAAGCTGGTAAAAAAGTGACCTATAGCGGAGATTTCTCTGACACAAAACATCCATATACTGTTAGCTACAATTCCGACCAATTTACTACCAAAACAAGCTGGCGCCTCAAAGATGAGACTTACAGCTATGATGGCAAACTTGGAGCCGACCTCAAAGAAGAAGGAAAACAGGTTGATTTGACCCTTTGGTCACCAAGTGCTGATAAGGTTTCTGTTGTTGTCTACGACAAGAATGACCCTAACAAAGTGGTTGGGACTGTCGCTCTTGAAAAAGGCGAAAGAGGGACTTGGAAACAAACTCTAGATAGCACAAACAAATTAGGAATCACAGATTTCACTGGCTACTATTATCAATACCAAATCGAGCGTCAGGGGAAAACTGTTCTTGCACTCGATCCTTACGCTAAATCCCTCGCTGCTTGGAATAGTGATGATGCCAAAATCGACGACGCCCATAAAGTAGCTAAAGCTGCCTTTGTAGATCCAGCCAAACTAGGACCTCAAGACTTGACTTATGGTAAGATTCACAACTTCAAGACTCGTGAAGACGCCGTTATCTATGAAGCTCATGTGCGTGACTTCACTTCAGATCCAGCCATTGCAAAAGACTTGACCAAACCATTTGGTACCTTTGAAGCCTTTATCGAAAAACTAGACTATCTCAAAGATTTGGGTGTGACCCATATCCAGCTCCTTCCAGTCTTGTCTTACTACTTTGTCAATGAATTGAAGAACCATGAACGCTTGTCTGACTATGCTTCAAGTAATAGTAACTACAACTGGGGATATGACCCTCAAAACTACTTCTCCTTGACTGGTATGTACTCAAGCGATCCTAAGAATCCCGAGAAACGAATCGCAGAATTTAAAAACCTCATCAACGAAATCCACAAACGTGGCATGGGAGCTATCTTAGATGTCGTTTATAACCACACAGCCAAAGTCGATATCTTTGAAAACCTAGAGCCAAACTACTACCACTTTATGGATGCTGACGGAACACCTCGCACTAGCTTTGGTGGTGGACGTTTGGGGACAACTCACCATATGACCAAACGTCTCCTAGTTGACTCTATCAAATACCTAGTTGATACCTACAAAGTGGATGGATTCCGCTTCGATATGATGGGAGACCATGATGCCGCTTCTATCGAAGAAGCTTACAAGGCTGCACGCGCCCTCAATCCAAACCTCATCATGCTTGGTGAAGGTTGGAGAACCTATGCTGGTGATGAAAATATGCCTACTAAAGCTGCTGACCAAGATTGGATGAAACATACCGATACTGTCGCAGTCTTCTCAGACGATATCCGTAACAGCCTCAAATCTGGTTATCCAAATGAAGGTCAACCTGCCTTTATCACAGGTGGCAAGCGTGATATCAACACTATCTTTAAAAATCTGATTGCTCAACCAACTAACTTTGAAGCAGACAGCCCTGGAGATGTCATCCAATACATCGCAGCCCATGATAACTTGACCCTCTTTGACATCATCGCCCAGTCTATCAAAAAAGACCCAAGCAAGGCTGAGAACTATGCTGAAATCCATCGTCGTTTACGACTTGGAAACCTCATGGTCTTGACAGCCCAAGGAACTCCATTTATCCACTCTGGTCAGGAATACGGACGCACCAAACAATTCCGTGACCCAGCCTACAAGACCCCAGTAGCAGAAGACAAGGTTCCAAACAAATCTCACTTGTTGCGTGATAAGGACGGCAATCCATTTGACTATCCTTACTTCATCCATGACTCTTACGACTCCAGCGATGCTATCAATAAGTTTGACTGGACTAAAGCTACAGATGGAAAAGCATATCCTGAAAATGTCAAGAGCCGTGACTATATGAAAGGGTTGATTGCCCTTCGTCAATCTACAGATGCCTTCCGACTTAAGAGTCTTCAAGATATCAAGGACCGTGTTCACCTCATCACTGTCCCAGGACAAAATGGTGTGGAAAAAGAAGATGTAGTGATTGGCTACCAAATCACTGCTCCAAACGGAGATATCTACGCAGTCTTTGTCAATGCGGACGAAAAAGCTCGTGAATTTAACTTGGGAACTGCCTTTGCCCACCTCAGAAATGCTGAAGTTTTGGCAGATGAAAACCAAGCAGGACCAGTCGGAATTGCCAATCCGAAAGGACTTGAGTGGACTGAAAAAGGCTTGAAATTAAAGGCCCTTACAGCTACTGTTCTTCGAGTCTCTCAAGGCGGTGCCATCGTTGCCCCAGCTGTGGAAGAAAAACCAGAATTTGATCTTTCTAGCTTAACACAAGAGCAAAGTCAAAATAACGGCCAAGACAATATTCCAAACCGAGTCGTCAAACCGGAACAGCAAACTCCAGCTCCACAAACTAAACCTGATTCTGCAAAATCAGATGCAAAAGTAGCTGATGCGGAAAATAAACCTAGCCAAGCTACAGCTGATTCACAAGCTCAACAACCAGCACAAGAAGCACAAGCATCATCTGTAAAAGAGGCGGTTCAAAACGAATCGGTAGAAAACTCTAGCAAGGATAATAGACCTGCACCCCTAGCTAAACAAGCTGAACTTCCAAATACAGGAACCAAAAACGATCACAAACTCCTGTTTGCAGGAATTAGTCTCCTTGCCCTTCTAGGTCTCGGGTTCTTGCTAAAAAACAAAAAAGAGAACTAAACTAGCCCTCCTATAGAAAAATCCCCTAAGCATTATAGCTCGGGGGATTAATTTTTGTACAATATTTGTTGTCCTAATAAACTTGATTAGGATTTTTTATTAAGCCTCTTTCATGGCAAAATAAGCCCGTACTTTGGGGGCAACTTGTGTGCCGAAGAGTTCAATAGCTCTCAGGACTTGTTCATGAGGCATAGAACCAAGCGGTAGGTGGAGCATGAAGCGGTCCAAACCTAAATCCTCAATCATGCGAATCAATTTTTCTGCCACCTGATCTGGATTGCCCACAAACATAGCACCATTTGGCCCAACTTGCTCCAAATATTGCTCATAGGTCAACTTCTGCCAGTGTGGACGGTCTTTGGAAATTGCATCCACCACTTGCTTGGTCGGATGGAAATAATCTTTCACAGCCTGCTCGCCATCTTCAGCAATCCAACCCCAAGAATGAGCTCCAACCTTTAGTTCCTGACTGGAATAACCCGCTTCGCTCCCAATCTCACTATAAGCCTGAATCAATTTTTTAAAATAACGAGGATTGCCACCGATAATAGCATAAACAATCGGTAGACCTGCCTGAGCAATCTTCACTGTTGATTCGACATGACCACCTGTCGCTATCCACAAGGGTAATTTGTCCTGAACTGGACGGGGATAAACTTCTTTGCCAGATATTGTTTGAGTCAATCGCCCTTTCCAGTCTAGCTTTGTCTTTTCATTGACTAACTGGAGCAAGTCTAATTTCTCATCAAAAAGGGCTTCGTAGTCTTTCAAATCATATCCAAACAAGGGAAAAGATTCCGTGAAAAAACCCCTTCCAGCCATAATCTCCGCACGTCCATTTGACAAAGCATCAATAGTGGCATACTGTTGGAACAAGCGAAGCGAATCGGATCCATACTTGAGAGAATGCTGACTGCACTGGTCAAACGGATTTTCTTGGTATTGACTGCCCCAGCTGCCAGAACAATCTCTGGAGCAGATATCGCAAAATCCGCTCGATGGTGCTCACCAATCCCATACACATCCAAACCAACCTTGTCAGCCAGTTCAATCTCTGCCACCAACTGACGAATGCGTTCGGCATGACTGTAAGACTGCCCAGCCCCTTCAAGCTCAGTTGTTTCCCCAAATGTTGAAATTCCCAATTCTACCATTGCGATTCTCCTTGTCTACCTCTGTCCTTCAATTTGAAAAATTATTCTAATACTCAATGAAAATCAAAGAGCAAACTAGGAAGCTAGCCGCAGGCTGCTCAAAACAGTGTTTTGAGGTTGCAGATGGAAGTTGACGTGGTTTGAAGAGACTTTCGAAGAGTATAACACGAATCTTGAGTACAAGCAACCGATTTGCTCACAAGAAAAAGCCTAGATAACTAGACTTTTTTAGCTTATTCTACCGTTACTGATTTAGCAAGGTTACGTGGTTTGTCCACATCAAGGCCACGGTGGAGTGTTGCAAAGTAAGCGACTAATTGCGTTGGTACAACCATTGAGATTGGTGAGAGGTAAGGGTGCACAGTCGTAAGGACGATATCGTCGGTATCTTTGGCTACATTCTCTTCTGCGATAGTGAGGACTTTGGCACCACGGGCTGCCACCTCTTGGATATTTCCACGAGTGTGGTTGGCAAGGACTGGATCTGACAAGAGAGCCAAAACAGGCGTTCCTTCTTCAATCAAGGCAATAGTTCCGTGCTTGAGTTCTCCTGCCGCAAAGCCTTCACACTGGATGTAAGAAATCTCTTTAAGTTTAAGGCTTGCTTCCATAGCTACGTAGTAATCTTGACCACGCCCAATATAAAAGGCGTTGCGAGTTGTTTCAAGAAGCTCACGAACCTTGGCTTCAATGGTTTCTTTCTCTGAAAGAGTTGATTCGATAGACTGAGCTACGATTGACAATTCATGAACCAGATCAAAGGCTTGCGCTTTGGCATTTCCATTTGCTTCTCCGACTGCTTTTGCAAGGAAGGCAAGGGCTGCAATTTGCGCTGTATAGGCCTTGGTTGATGCCACGGCAATTTCAGGACCTGCATGAAGAAGCATGGTATGGTTGGCTTCACGAGAAAGAGTTGAACCTGGTACGTTTGTCACTGTCAAGCTTGGAATTCCCATTTCATTAGCCTTAACCAAAACCTGACGGCTATCCGCTGTTTCACCAGACTGACTGATAAAGATGAAAAGTGGTTTCTTGCTGAGAAGTGGCATACCGTAGCCCCACTCAGATGAGATTCCAAGTTCAACTGGTGTATCTGTCAATTCTTCCAACATTTTTTTAGAAGCAAATCCTGCGTGGTAAGATGTTCCAGCTGCAAGGATGTAGATACGGTCTGCGTCTTGAACAGCCTGGATGATAGCTGGGTCTACTACTACTTGACCAGCCTCATCTGTGTAGGCTTGGATGAGTTTACGCATAACAGTTGGTTGTTCGTCAATTTCCTTGAGCATGTAGTAAGGATAAGTTCCCTTACCGATATCTGACAAATCAAGCTCAGCAGTGTAGCTAGCACGCTCACGACTATTACCATCATAGTCTTGAACTTCGACACTATCAGCCTTAACAATTACCAATTCTTGGTCATGAATTTCCATATATTGGTTGGTTTCACGAATCATAGCCATAGCATCTGAGCAGACCATGTTATAACCTTCCCCAAGACCAATCAAGAGTGGTGATTTATTTTTAGCCACGTAGATGACTTCAGGATCTTGTGAGTCAACCAAGGCAAAGGCATAAGAACCACGAATGATGTGAAGAGCTTTTTTGAAAGCTTCAAGAACTGACAAGCCATCTTCTTCCGCAAATTTTCCAATCAAGTGAACGGCGATTTCAGTATCTGTTTGCCCCTTGAAGTGGTGCCCAGCAAGGTATTCTTCCTTGATTTCAAGATAGTTCTCAATCACCCCGTTGTGCACCAAGACAAAACGTTCTGTCTCAGAGCGGTGTGGGTGAGCATTGTCTTCCGTTGGTTTCCCATGAGTAGCCCAACGAGTATGTCCAATACCAGTTGTTCCCTCAACACCAGCTGTCTTGGCAGACAATTCTGCTATACGACCAACCGCCTTGACTAGGTGGTTTTCAGCACCATCTAGGACAAAAATTCCCGCAGAATCATAGCCACGGTATTCGAGCTTTTCAAGCCCTTGAATCAAAATATCAGTTGCATTTGTGTTTCCAACAACACCAACAATTCCACACATAGTATATACGACACAGACCAGCTGTGCTTTCTCCTTAAAATTGGTATAGCCTAATTCCTCTTTTATAGAATCAGCAAAAACAGTATATACTTGTTTCTCTCACTTGTCAAGAGTAAAAATTGGTATAGTTCAAATCAGCCTTCTGTAATCAAAAAAACTCTGACCAATTAGGATAATCAGTCAGAGTCTTTTTTAAAATCCATTATTGTCGCTTAGTTCCTTGAACCAGTGCCCTGATTTTTTCAGACGACGTTCTTGCGTTTCCAAGTCTAATTCGACCAAACCATAGCGATTTTTATAGCTGTTGAGCCATGACCAGCAGTCAATAAAGGTCCAAATCAAGTAGCCCTTACAGTTGGCTCCATCTTCAATAGCACGGTGCAGTTCACGAAGATGACCTTTTACAAAGTCAATACGATAATCATCTTGAATCATCCCATCTTGACGGAATTTTTCTTCCCCTTCAACACCCATACCATTCTCTGTCAACATCCACTCGATATTGCCATAGTTTTCCTTGATATTTTGGGCAATATCATAAATCCCCTGCTCATAAATCTCCCAGCCACGGTGAGGATTAATTTTACGGCCAGGCATCACATAAGGCTCGTAAAAATGTTCTGGCAAAAGAGGACTCTCTGGATTCTTAGCAAATCGAGGTGCCATAACACGCAAAGGTTGATAGTAGTTGACACCGAGGAAGTCCACCGTATTATCACGAATGACTTCCAATTCTTCCTCCGTAGCATCAGGTAAGAGACCGTGTTCATGCAAGATTTCTACCAACTCCTGTGGATAAGTCCCCAAAACAGACGGATCTAAGAAAGATTGGGCCTGAAAAAGGTCCGCAATACGAGCTGCCTTGACATCAGCAGGATGCTGGCTACGTGGATAAGCCGGTGTCAAGTTTAAGACAATCCCAATCTTAGAGTCAGGCAAGAGTTCATGACAGGCCTTGACCGCTCGACTGCTGGCTAATTGTGTGTGGTAGGCTACTTTAACTGCCGCTTCTGCATCTACCTTATGTGGATAATGGGCATCGTAAAAATAGCCAAATTCTACAGGAACGATGGGCTCGTTAAAGGTAATCCATTGATCCACTAAATCTCCATAAGTCTCAAAACAAAAACGAGCATAGTCTTCATATGCTGAGACCGTCGCCTTATTTTCCCAACCATCACCAGCTTCTTGAAGAGCAAAAGGCAAATCAAAGTGGTAGAGATTGACTAAAAGTCGAATCCCCTTAGCCTTAATAGTCTCAAAGACCTTACGATAAAAATCCACACCTCGAGAGTTGACTTTTCCACAGCCTTGTGGAAAAATCCGTGACCACTGAATAGAAGTCCGAAAGGCCGTGTGACCAGTCTCTAACAAAAGCTCAATGTCCTGTTCCCAATTTTCATAAAAGGTCGATGTCTTATCTGGACCAATCCCATTATAGTAACGATTTGGCTCCACTTGGTACCAATAATCCCAGAGATTATCTCCCTTGCCGTCACCCGCTACACGCCCTTCTGTCTGTGGTCCAGAAGTAGAGGATCCCCAGACAAAATCCTTTGGAAATCTTAGCATACATTTACCTCTTTATCTACTCATTTTTCCCATTATACAGAAAAAACAAGGTAAAAACTAGTTACATTTTTTCCTTGTTTTTCTTCTGATTATAGTTTTTATTTCTTGCTGAGAATTTCAAGCGTTTCAAGCAAGTTATCTGCATGAACCTCGATGGTGTCACCAGTTGCTTTAATCTTCACTTCTACGATGCCATCGGCTGCTTTTTTCCCAACAGTGATACGGATTGGCAATCCAATCAAGTCGCTATCACTGAATTTAACTCCGACACGTTCGTTACGGTCATCTGTCAAGACTTCGTAACCAGCTCCCATCAAGCTTGCTTCAAGCTTTTCTGTCAAGGCTTGCGCTTCTTCGTCCTTGACATTGACAGTAATCAAGTGCACATCAAATGGTGCCAATTCTTTAGGGAAGTTGATGCCCCAAGCGTAACGGTATTCACCTTTTGGCGTTTTATTAACAAAGAGACGAGCGTGTTGCTCCATCACTGCTGAAAGGAGACGGCTGACACCGATACCGTAACATCCCATGATGATTGGCACAGCACGGCCATTTTCATCCAAAACATCTGCTCCCATGCTTGCTGAATAGCGAGTGCCGAGTTTGAAGATGTGACCAATTTCGATACCACGCGCAAAGTTAAGGACACCTTGTCCGTCTGGAGAAATTTCACCCTCACGAACTTCACGGATATCCACATATTCTGCAGTAAAATCACGACCTGGATTCACACCAGTCAAGTGGTAGCCATCTTCGTTAGCACCGACAACTGCATTGCGAACATCTTGCACCTTACGGTCTGCGATGATTTTAACATTCTCTGGCAAACCAACTGGTCCAAGTGAACCGAACCCTGCTTGAACAACACTTGTTACTTCTTCTTCGCTAGCAACGTCAAAGAAATCTGCTCCCAAATGGTTTTTCAACTTAACTTCGTTGAGTTGATCATTTCCAACTAGAAGGGCCGCAACAAGCTCACCATCTGCCATGTAGAAGAGAGTTTTGATTGTTTGTTCTTCTGGAACGTTTAGGAAGGCTGCAACTTCATCAATTGATTTAACATCTGGCGTTGCAACACGAGTCACTTCTTCTTCAGCGACAACACGATTGCTTGGTTTGTACTCGTTTGTTGCCATTTCTAAGTTAGCCGCATAGCTAGATTCACTTGAGTAGGCGATGGTATCTTCACCAGAGACCATCCATTTAAGCAATTCTGCCTTGATTTCTTCTTGCACTTCTGCAGGAATCTCATCAAATGAAGCAACTGACTTGTCCAAGACGACCCAGCGGTCAAGGTCTGTACGAGCAGGTGTAATGGCCATAAATTCTTGGCTGTCCTTACCACCCATAGCTCCACCGTCACCAATAATTGCCTTGAAATCTAAACCACTACGAGTGAAAATACGCTCATAAGCAGCCTTGTACTCATCATAAACACTGTCCAAGCTATCATAGTTAGCGTGAAAGCTGTAAGCATCCTTCATGATGAACTCACGTGTACGAAGAAGTCCATTACGTGGGCGTTTTTCATCACGATACTTAGGTTGGATTTGGTAAAGGTTGAGTGGCAATTGCTTGTAAGACTTAACAGAATCACGGACAATAGCTGTAAAGGTTTCTTCGTGAGTTGGACCTAGGATAAAGTCTGATTTTTCACGATTTTTTAGTTTGTAAAGGTCTTCACCATAAGTTTCGTAACGACCTGATTCGCGCCACAATTCTGCACTGAGGAGGGCAGGAGCCAACATCTCAACGGCACCAATCTTATCAAATTCTTGGCGCATGATATTTTTAGCTTTTTCAATCACACGATTAGCAAGTGGTAGGTAAGAATAAACACCTGCTGAGACTTGACGAACATAACCAGCTCGCAACATAAGAGCATGGCTGATAACTTGAGCATCGCTTGGCATTTCGCGAAGCGTTGGGATAGGCATTTTACTTTGTTTCATAATATTCCTCGATTATCTAAAAAAGAGTCGCATGATGTCATTCCAGGTCACAGCAATCATCAAGACAACCATGATGACCACTCCGGCCAAGGTGACATAGGTTTCAATTTCTTGTTTCAATGGTTTGCGGCGAATGGCTTCTAGGATATTGAGCACAATCTTACCACCATCCAGGGCTGGAATCGGAATAAGATTAAAAATCCCAATATTGATGGAAATTATTGCCAAGAAGTACAAGACATTCTCAATTCCATTTTTAGCAGCATCACTACTTGCCTTAAAGATGGCAACAGGTCCACCTAGCTTGTTCAAATCCGGTTGGAAAATCAGATTTTTCAGTTCTGAGAGAATTCGGAGGGCCGAGTCAGCAGCAGTTGTAAAACCACCTACAAACATAGATACAAAATCTGACTTAATCCCCGGTTGAACACCTAGAAGGTAACGGCCTTGACTTTCTTCCGGACTAACAGTGACTTGTTTGTCACTACCATTTTCAGAAATAGTCACATCCAAGGTCGGGGCCGTCTTATCTTTGGTTTCTGATTCCACAGCCTGAATCAAACTTTCCCAGTTGCTAACCTCATGTGAGCCAATTTTGGTAATTTGTGCCGTTTCTGGTACTCCCACCTTAGCCAAGGCCCCTTGGGGCATAATATGGAACTGGTTGGTATCGACATCTCTGACACCACCCTGCATGAAGATTAAAATCCAGAAAACAACAACCCCTAAGATAAAGTTGTTCATAGGGCCTGCAAAATTAGTAATGAGTTTCCCCCAGATAGTCGCATTTTGATATTGAACATCTAAAGGTGCAATCCGAACCTCAGTACCATCTGCTTCCACAACCGTTGCATCGTGATCCACTGCAAATGTTTTTTCTTCTTCCAGAACCAATCCTTTGATAAAGAGCTTGTCTTCAAAGTCAAACTGGGTCACCTGCATAGGGAGGGCTGTTTGATCTAATTTTTTACCTGAAAGATTGATGCGTTTAACCTTACCATCATCAGTAAGCGTCAAACTGACAGGAGTTCCTGTCTTGATTTCAGTTGTATCATCACCCCAACCGGCCATTCGAACATAGCCACCCAGAGGCAAGATTCGAATGGTATAGGCCGTCCCATCCTTGCCAATATGAGCAAAGATCTTGGGTCCCATGCCAATGGCAAATTCACGCACTAGAATCCCTGATTTCTTGGCAAAGTAGAAGTGTCCGAACTCGTGCACCACTACAATAATCCCAAAAACCAGAATAAAGGTTAAAATTCCGAGCATAGTATTTCCTCCGTCTTTTGATTAAAAGAGTCCAAACAAGTGCATAATTGGAAATACAAGCAACATACTATCAAAACGATCCAAAACACCACCATGTCCAGGAATAAATTTCCCAGAATCCTTGACACCAAAGTGACGCTTGATCGAACTTTCTAGTAAATCACCGAATTGTCCAGCAATGCTAAAGAAAATAGCAAAGACTGACATCTTGTAAATTCCATACGGAAGAGCAACTGTACTGTCAAACATCATAAAGATGATAGTTACTAAAATAGCACCTAAAATACCACCCAAGGCACCCTCAAAGGTTTTATTTGGAGAAACTGTCGGAGCTAATTTTCGTTTACCATAGTTCATCCCAGCAAGATAGGCACCACTGTCTGTCGCCCAGACGATACACAAGGCCAATAGTGCCTTATCTAAACCTGCAACACGAGCATCTAGTAAAGCATTAAAACCAAAGCCCACGTAGAAACTCATAGCAAGCGGGAAAACAGCATCCTCAATCGTATAAGACTTGCTAAAAACAGTCGTTCCTAACATGATTGAAATCAACACACTATAAGCAACCACATTCCCATCAACTGGCAAAAAAGTCAGGTAATTCTCCAAGGGAATGGTCAAAGCAAAGGTTGCAAAGAGGGTCAAGAGGCCCTCCATCGTCATGGTCTCTAGACCTCTCATCTTCAAAAGTTCATGCATGGCTAGCATGGCTATGATTCCAATTGCTATCTGAAGCAAGAGTCCCCCAATCATTAAAATTGGTAGGAAAATAGCCAGGGCAATCCCTGCAAACAAGGTTCTTTTCTGTAAATCCTGTGTCATATTTCCTCCTAAACTCCTCCAAATCGGCGATGACGACGATTGTAGGCAAGAATGGCTTCCTGCAAAGCCGCCTCGTCAAAATCAGGCCACAAGGTATCCGTAAAATAGAGCTCACTATAGGCTCCCTGCCATGGAAGGAAATTGCTCAAACGCAATTCTCCACTAGTACGGATAATCAAGTCTGGGTCTCGTAACTCCTTAGGCAAATGCTGGGTGAAGAGATAGTTGCCAATCAATTCCTCTGTGATGTCACCTGGGTTGATTTTGGCATCTAACACATCCTGGGAAATCAACTTAAGAGCCTGTGTAATCTCAGCACGTCCACCATAGTTGAGGGCAAAATTAAGAATCAACCCTGTGTTGTTCTTAGTCAATTCCTCAGCTTTAGTCAGAGCTTCAAAGGTTTGCTTAGGCAGGCGGTCTGTCTCCCCAATCATTTGAATCTTAACATTATTCGCATGCAATTCCGGGACATAATTGTCATAAAACTCTACCGGCAAGTTCATGATAAACTTGACTTCCTGATCTGGACGGGTCCAGTTTTCCGTAGAAAAAGCATAAACCGTAATAACCTTAACGCCTAGTTTGTTAGCTGCCTTGGTCACAGTTTGCAATGCTTCCATGCCCGCCTTGTGTCCAAAAACTCGCGGTTGCATACGTTTCTTAGCCCAACGGCCATTGCCATCCATGATGATGCCGATATGAGCAGGAACCTGTGTCGGAACCTCTACTTCCACAGCCTTATCTTTCTTAAAAAATCCAAACATGATCTTATTCCTATTCAAAAATCTATCGTTTCATTATACCATATTTCACTATTTTCTTCTATCACTAAGCTATTTATTCTCAGGTACCAAGCCCATTTTTCAAAAAAATAAGTCGCCTGATTGGGCGACTCTATTTTTTATAGGGAGATTATTATGAAAAAGTTTTAGGAGTTTAAGTTAAGGTCTTCTTAACTTATGTACTTAGTATACACTTCCTAGCTTAAAGTTTCCTTAAGTATTTTTAAAAATCAAATTTTTCCATTTCTCCTGCCAATTTTTCTTGGATAGCCGTGTTTGATAGAGTTCCATTCGGTCATCATTTTCTAAAAAATGAGGAGTTGGGCGAACTTGAAAATTCAAAATATCCTCAAGTCCGTGAGGAATAAAGAATTCCAAAGCGGAGTCTTCATTCAAGCGAAGCCCAACCGCCGTACACCGTTCTGGATACTTACTCATAGCATCACAAGAGCTGGTATAGGGCGCAGTATGAGGACTGTGCTGGTGCATATAGACCTGATTTTTCAATTCCCACTGGTACTGAGGAAAATCTGCTCTCAACTTGTTCTCTATAGCCAGCGTTTCTTCATAACTCACATCTGGATCAAAGAAAATCACATCCACATCCGTTTCACGGTCAAAAGCTGGTCTGTCTGACAAGAGATTCCAGATGAAATTTCGTACCGAACCCGCTGCCAACCACGAGTCTTTTAAATCAAGGTCTCGTATGATCGTCAGAATGGTCATCATATCCGAATCTTCTCTGAAAGCTTTTAGGATTTCTTGCTCATTTTTCACTGTATTCATACCCTAAATGTTCATATGCCTTAGCCGTCGCCACCCGTCCAGACCGCGTCCGCATGATAAAACCTTTTTGAATCAAGTAAGGCTCATACATATCTTCCACCGTCTCGCGCTCCTCAGCAATATTGACGGAAAGAGTGCCTAACCCGACAGGGCCACCACCGTACATCTCAATCATGGTACGAAGGATTTTTTGGTCCACATAGTCCAAACCTTCATGGTCAACATCCAGCATGGTCAAAGCCTTATCGGTAATAACATCATCGATAACCCCGTTCCCCATAATCTGGGCAAAATCGCGCACGCGCTTGAGGAGACGATTGGCAATACGGGGAGTTCCACGACTGCGCAAGGCCAACTCAGATGCTGCCTCATGGGTGATTTCCATCTCAAAAATATCTGCCGTCCGCTCGACAATTTCTGTCAAGTCAGCATGAGCATAATACTCCATATGACCTGTAATCCCAAAACGTGCCCGTAGTGGATTTGAGAGCATACCAGCCCGAGTCGTCGCACCAATCAAAGTGAAAGGTGGCAACTCCAAATGAACACTGCGACTGCCTTCACCAGCACCAATCATAATATCGATGTAAAAGTCCTCCATAGCACTATAAAGCACCTCTTCCACAGACATGGGCAAGCGATGAATCTCATCAATAAAAAGGACATCCCCAGGCTCTAAGTCATTCAAAATAGCAACCAAATCACCTGCTTTTTCAATGACTGGGCCCGAAGTCTGCTTTAGATTTACACCCAGTTCGTTGGCAATAACAAAGGCCATGGTCGTCTTCCCCAAACCTGGAGGCCCGAAAAGGAGGACATGATCCAGCGCTTCATCCCGCATTTTGGCGGCTTCGATAAAGATTTGAAGCTGATCCTTAACCTTATCCTGCCCAATATATTCACGTAAATACTGAGGACGGAGCGTGCGTTCTACTAGCTCCTCGTCCCCCATTATCTCATTATCTAAAATTCTACTCATGGCTATATTATATCAAAAAACCAAGCCACAAACAAAAAAGCCACCTGATTAGATGACCCCCGAATTTAGCACTTTATTCTACGTCACTGCTTCATCGCCTGCGAGAGGAAGTAAGATAGCCCATGATGGAATTAGTACTCAAAACTACCATCGGACCAATTGTGGTCGGTGTCGTTCTTCGCTTATACTCAATGAAAATCAAAGGGCAAACTAGGAAGCTAGCCACAGGTTGCTCAAAGCACAGCTTTGAGGTTGCAGATAAGACTGACGAAGTCAGTAACATCTATACGGCAAGGTGAAGCTGACGTGGTTTGAATTTGATTTTCGAAGGGTATTAGTCGATAAATGGCTAAACAAGGACAAATAGTGTCAAAAAAGACCTCAAGCTTATTTGGACGTGAGCTTGGGGTCTTTTCTAGCCTATGATATAGAACTAGTACTCAATTCCTTTTTATTATCCCACAGTTCACAAAATTTGTCAAAGGTTTATATTCTCATCCATTCAGCTTCTACAACTTCATAATCTGTCCAATAAAGTTTATAAGAGTAAGCGAAAGTTAGCGAAAAATTATTTTTAGAATAGTCCCAAAAAGCCTGAAATAGAGCCAAAAAACTCCACCTGATTGGGTGGAGTTAAGGGAGATTATTATGAAAAAGAAAAGTTTAGGATTTTATTAAATAAAGTTAGGAGGTCTTTATTTAATAACTATATGATACAAGATGAAGCTTAAAACTAGCTTAACTTTTCTCAAATCCTACCACTTTTCAAAAAATTTCTATTACCATCACCTCACCCCACAAAAAAGCCACCTGATTGGGTGACTTCATTAGGAGATTATGATGAAAAAAGTTTAGGATTTCAATAAATAAAGTTAGGAGGTCTTTATTTAATGACTATATGATACTAAACCAGCCTTAAACTTTACTTAAGAAAAAACAAGTTTTATTATTTTTCTCGATTTACCCAAGTCATCCCTATACAATTATAAGTGGATAAAATTTCAAAGCCCATAGAACGATAGAATCCCAAGGTTTTTTCTGTCTCTTCTGTCACCAGCTGGACTTGATAGACATCTTTGTAATCCTCTAAAGCCTCTTTCATTAGGGCACTACCAATCCCTTGACGCTGATAGATAGGTAAAACGATCAAATCCTGGATAAAAATCGATGAGAAACCATCTCCGACTAAGCGGACCAAGCCCACCACAGTATCACCATCAAGCGCCACATAAATCGCTAATGAATGAGATAAGGCCTGCTCCAGCATCTCTGGTTGATGGGTATAATTTGTCCAACCGACTGCCTGATAGAGATGCAAAACATCCTCTAGCTTGACAAATTCTTGCTTTTTAATAGTGATCATGTCAACACCTCTTAAAACTCTCTCAAGCTCTTGTACTGTCGCCCATTGTTATCAAAATTTTCAGGAGCCAACCATGCTTCCAATCGAGCTTTGACTTGGGGCCAGTCCTTATCAATCATAGACAACCAATCCGTATCTCTCGTACGCCCCTTATAAACGACTGCCTGACGGAAGGTTCCTTCATAGACAAATCCCAAACGCTCCGCAGCTCGTCTGGATGGCAGATTAAGAGAATCGCATTTCCACTCGTAGCGACGATAGTTCAGCTCCTCAAAAACATAGCGTGCCAGGAGATAGTGAGCTTCTGTCCCTATTCGTGTTCCCCTGAGCTCTGGAGAAAAAGTGACCGCTCCCACTTCTATCACTCGGTTATTCTGGTCAATGCGCATGAGAGAAAATGTTCCCAAAGCCTTACCAGTTGCCTTGTCTACAATCGCATAGTAGAAGCGATCCTTACGAGTCAACATCTGATTTAAAAGGCTAACCAACTCCTCCATATCTGCCGCTGGTTCCTGAAAGAGGTAAGTCCACATCTCCCGAGGAGTATCCGGACCATATACAGCCAACAAATCCTCCGCATGCTTGTCCACCGAAAGAGCCTCTATCCGAGCATAACGCCCTTCTAAGAGATCAATAGCAGGCAATTCACCAGGTGTATAACCTTCCATTGACTCCCCAATCATTTGACCATATTCATTTACTGACATAGCTTTCTCCTTATTTTTACACTGAAAATACTATATCATAAATTACTCTAAATGGAAACTAGCACTCTCCTCTAACTTCATACTAAACACTACACTATTTATCCGTTTTCTTTCTTTTATCCTCCAAGGCTTGATTAATTTGTTGGGTGAGTTTATGAGTCCGCCAGATTTGATACAGCCATATCAATCCATAAATTAACAAGAAAAAGAACCAAAGCAGAGGGCTCCATAAAACTGAACCCCAGCCAAAAAATAGAGAGGTCAATACTAAGACAGTAGCTGTAACTAATAAATGAACTCCTACACGTATACTAAAAGCAAGAAACTCTAGCTTTTCAAGTATTAAAGTCAATACCCCCATAATTCCACCCATTAAAAACAGAGCTAGAATATTTTTTGCCATTGGTGCAGGATAGGTAATGCTTGGATAACACTGAGCTAATAACATCATACTCAAATAAAAGAAGGAAGCCGTACGCATTCCCGATACAAAATAATCAATTAATCGTTTCATGATTTTCTCCTATAAACCTAGATAATTCATTAAGGACTTAACGTATTTCCGACTCACACTAGATTTGATGCCCCGAGTCATTTTAGCCATCATGTTCCCTGAAAAGCTATCCGATAATGACTCTAAATGGTCAATGTTTATAATTGAATGTCGTGATATCTGTATAAAATTACGCCGATTAATCCGATTCTGAAAGTTTGTCAATGTTTCCTTAGTTTTATAAATCCCATCTACCGTATAAATGGTTAACAAGTTCTTATCGATATCTGCTAGAATAAGATCCTCAATTTTCACCATGACCATATAATCATCCGTTCGAATAGGAATGGTCACCTGATTGGTCGTTGAAAATTGTTCTAAATACTCCATGATTTCCCTTGCTTGGTCAGTTAACTGAGCTGCCTGAATTACAATCTGTGGGTCCTTTTCGGAAAACTCTGTCTTCATTTCAAAACGAATCTTCATTTTCTCTCCAATATACTTTTATTTTCTCCTGCTAAATACTTTAACAAATAAAAGCCAAAGAAGAATAGCGACGAGACTGATAATAACCACTATAAAGTATGTCTCTTCCTTTGTCAATAGTTCTTGCCAGTTGATTTGGATTCCCATTTTTTCTTGAAATTCCTTTAACAAGCTGCTATTTCCTGTAAATGCGGTCTCTAATGGTTCTTTCATTAAAATTTGTCGATAAAGAGAAGCAATATAAGTTGCAGGGGTACACTTCATGATAATCTGTGCAAAATCAGGTAAAACTCCAATAGGGACATAAGTTCCTACTAAAAATCCAGAAGCAGTTCCCACTATAGTTGCCAGTTTGCCAAGACTATCTACAGATTGAAAACGATTAATCAAGAGAATATTTATCAAACTTGAAAGCAGACTACTTAACAACATAATCAAAGCAATTTCCGGTAAATGACTGATAACTAGACTTTCTTTAAAATAAAACCCCATAACAGCAAACATAAACACCTGCATGACAAAAGAAATGGCAATACTACTGATTAGATAGGACATCTGTAAACCCCAGCTACCTAAATCTGTCAAGAAGAGATCTTGATCCACTTGATTTTCACGATCCTGTACCATTTGTGTAAGAGCCGTAAAACTGGTTGTAATCCCAGTCACAGCCAAGGTCCCACCCATCAGCCAGTTATTTAAAAGATTCGTATTATCAGGGAGTTGAGACCAAGCGTCTGTCAAGTTCTTCTGCAAAAAAATGATATAAAGGAGGAAGGAAATCAATGCCCCCAATAATGAGAAAAATACTCCTGAACGATTACGAAAATATAAGATAAAATTCCGTTTTAATAAAGCTAACATTAGCGAACCTCTCTTCCTGTAAGTGCAATAAAGGCATCATCCATGGTACCTGGACGAAACTCAAAAGAATCAATTTCTTCTCGTACTTTTGCTAAATATTCAATGGCTTCCTGTGACGTCCTTGGATAAAAAAGATATTCCAACTCATTTTCTTCCTTTACTGTCATTCCAGTCTGTAGCAACTTTTCTAAATCCTTCATTTCTTTAAAACGAATTTTTAGAATATTAGATGCATACTGACTTTTAATAGCCGTCGCAGAACCTTGCGCAATCACTTTCCCATGATCAACGATATAAATCTGATCCGCTTCATCCGCTTCATCCAGATAATGAGTCGTTAAGATAATAGTCATCCCTTCATCCTTTTGTAGCCGAGACAGTAAATCCCAAATGGCTTTGCGAGTCTGAATATCTAGACCTGTCGTTGGTTCATCTAAGAAAAGAATATCTGGCTGTGAAAGAAGAGCACGCGCAATATCAACCCTACGTTTTTGCCCACCTGACAAAGTCCCATATAGTTGCTTCTGGAAAGCAGTCAAACCCAGTTGATGGATCAAATCATCCACACGACTTGCTGCAATCTCCTTATACTGTTGAGCACGAATCGTAAGATTTTCTCTAACCGTCAACATCTCATCCAGTACACTAGCTTGAAAAACAACTCCTATTTTCGTATTTGGCGCATATCGAATCTGACCTTGTGTCGGCTTTTTCAAACCGATTAACATGGAAATGGTGGTTGATTTTCCTGCACCATTGGGTCCCAAAATAGCATTGAAACTTCCTTTTTCAAACTCTAACTGAATATCATCGACAGCCATATGAGTACCGTACCGTTTAGTCAAATGTTTAGCTTGTAAAATCATATTTCTTCCCTCCTTTTATCTCACTAGTTTAACAAAAATAATGACAGAAAAATCGACTTTTGAGATAAGTGGTTAAAATGAGAGGTTAAGTGGTGAGATAATTAGGGTTAAGTTAAAGTAGAGAAGGCTACAGCCATTTTTCTCCTACCGAATTGCTAAATGAAGCTTAAAAACACTTACAAAAACACATTATATTTTTAAATATGCGCTATAAAGAGATGTTTTACCGCATCTGGCCGAAAAATTCAAGAATCGGTAGTATTATTCTCGCCAAATCAAACAATAAAAAATTAACTAGAAATCATGACACACAATCCCTTCTATCAAAATGAAACTGCTGAATATGATATGATTGAATTTGAAGCAAGTAAGTATTGTCCTGAATTTGAAACTTCCATTAGCCAAATTTTTAACGACAAGTAAATCCATTAGGAAATAATCTATGAAAAGAATTTTCAATACAAGCAAAAAACAGCTCTTTTTATCCGAGAAGAGCTGTTCTATTTTATGAAAGAGAAAGTCACTAGTAACTCTTGTACTTCTCTCTACGTTTTTACTGTTTGAGTTCAAATTTATCTTGTTTGAGCAATTACTTTTGTAGACTGGACTACCAACCAGAACTGTGTTTTTATCTTAGTTGGGACTATTATAGTACGGTTCAGCACTATCTACAAATTTTTCAGATGTGTATCAAAATAATTTATCGTAGCAAACCAAGAGTCTACACTTTCTTTCATTAATAAGCACCAATCTTTTCGATAACGATGATTCGGTTGATAAGCAACCGTCAACATATGCCCTGTTTCGTGGTATTTTTTAAACAAAATGGATTTCCCTTTATAATGTGAAATAATACCATCTATCGCAGATGACGCATTCCATATTTCATCAACATCGCTTCCTAGTAATAATAAAGGAGAGGCAATTTTACTCACATCAATCTGAGCCCTACTATCTTCAGGAATATGTTTTCCAAAAAACTTGTTTAACAAATAATTTCCTAGTTGAAATTTTTGATACGGAAGTTCTTTTTGCAAATATGTCCAAGAAGATGAATGAGAGTTGAGTTTTCCCTTTATTCCCTCAAATATTACATTTGAGGGGGAATTGAGTACCAAACATTGCACATCTTCCAAAATACTTTGTCCAGCCAGAACAAGCTCTGCTCCTTTAGAGCGACCATATATTCCTATTTTTGTATTATCAACTTGAGGATGATGATATAGAAAATCTTTCGCCTCCTCCAGACATTCTATTGGAATTCGTTCTAAATTGTGGGGTAATCCCTCTAAACCAAAATAAGCTATCGCAAGACAAATATAGCCTCTAGAAGATAAAAGTTGGGCAATATTCTGAGCTTTTTCAATTCTCCCCTCACTACCGCTAACAATAATAACGGCTGGCGCCCTTCTTAATTTTTCATTATAAAATAATCGACCTTGAAAATGCTTGTCATAAATATCTTGATACCTTATTCCCAGATTCATAAAACGCCTTACAAAACTTTGCTCCGCGACAACATCTTTCCCCAGCCTGATTTTAATTTTAACACCAAAACAATCTCGTAATGGAATTCTATCAAGAGAATTGGGTAATCTCCTTTTCCTATTCTTCAACGGTTTCGCATTAAAGAACAAGCCCATTTCTGAAATTCCTTTATAAGAGCCCGAAATAGATGCTGTTTGAGAGGTGTCAATCATACCGTCCTGATCAGATAAAAAAATTGCGGTTGATTTCCATATAACATCATGATCTAAAAGCAAGGGAGCATTTATACAGTAATAATCAGACAGGTACATTTCTACACAATACATTGCCCTTGGTTCTAAACCATTAATAGCAATATAAAAAGATTCATCCGCTAAATCTGTTTGTGAAATCAGTTCTATGTTTACAGTCATATCTTCTCCTTTTTGTTAATTTACTTAACAATTATGTTTAAAATTTACCGCGACTTTTACCACGGTAATTCTCCCCACACCTTTTCAATATCATCCATCAATTTCACAACTGTTTGAAGTTCCACCTCGCTATAGTTGTTCAAAACTGAAAAGATTGATTTTTCAATATATGCTTGTTGCTCCTTATGGATTTTAAAAATTTCGATGCCTTTTTCAGATAATCTCAAATATTTATTTTTCCCATTATTCGGATCAAAATCAAAAACAACTAAATTTTTTTGAATCAATCTCCTAACACTTTGAGTTATTGCACTTCTTGAAACTTCTAATAATTCAGATAATTTTACTAGATTTAAGGGCTGATTTTCCCCAATCACAACAATCAAATGTACCTCATTCAAAGTAATGGATTTGTCAACACCACTTTTATGTTGATTTTTTTTTAACTGGTCAAACGCTAAAATAAATCTATTGAAACGATTATTAAATGCAATAAATTCTTTTTTATCCATAATCTCTCTTTCCTTTGTTAATCATATTAACAAAACAGAAACTTCCTGTCAAATAAAAAATCCCCCAGATTCTACTCTGAAGGATTTCTATCTTATTTCACAACAATATTAACCAATTTATTCGGTACCGCAATCACTTTCACGATTTCCTTACCGTCAATTTCTGCTTTGACTTTTTCATCAGCGAGAGCAATTTCTTGCAATTCTTCGCGTGATAGATCTTTAGCGACCATGAGTTTGGCACGTACTTTACCTTTGATTTGGACGACAATTTCAATTTCATCTTCAACCAATTTACTTTCGTCCCAAGTTGGCCAAGCCACGTAAGAGATTGACTCACCTGTTGTTGCAACAATTTGCCAGAGTTCTTCTGCCAAGTGAGGCGCAAATGGAGCAATCAATTGGATAAAGCCTTTGGCATAGTCCACATAGAGTTCGTCTTCCTTATTAGCCGCATTGACAAAGACCATAAGTTGGGCAATAGCTGTGTTGAATTTCAATGATTCGATTTGTTCTGTGACAGCTTTAACGGTTTCGTTATAAACCTTGTCAAGAGCGCCATTGTTTTCCGCAAGGATTTCTTTACTTGTAATCAAACGGTAAACACGATCCAAGAATTTACGGCTTCCTTCCAGACCTTCTTCTGACCAAGCAATCGAAGCATCAAGTGGCCCCATGAACATTTCATAGACACGAAGGGTATCGGCACCGTATTGTTCCACTACGTCGTCTGGGTTGACAACGTTCTTAAGGGATTTAGACATCTTGGCTGGTGCTTGCTCCAACTCCTCTCCTGTTTCCACGTGGAAGAAAGAACCGTCACGTTTTTCAACCTTATCGGTTGCCACAAGAGCGCCACGGTGGTCACGGTAGCTTGTTCCCAAAATCATTCCTTGGTTAAAGAGTTTTTGGAATGGTTCCTTAGTCGGAACAACACCGAGGTCATAGAGGAATTTATGCCAGAAACGAGCGTAAAGCAAGTGAAGAACGGCATGCTCTGCACCACCCACATAGATATCTACTGGCAACCATTGTTTGAGAAGGTCCTCATCAGCCAATTTCTCAGTATTGTGCGGGTCAATATAGCGGAGGTAATACCAACTTGAACCAGCCCATTGTGGCATGGTATTGGTTTCACGACGACCTTTAACACCATCTTCACGAGTCACTTCAAGCCAATCTGTCAAGTTAGCTAGTGGACTTTCACCAGTACCTGAAGGACGGATATCCTTGGTTACAGGCAAGACAAGTGGCAATTCACTTTCAGGAACAGCTGTTGAAGTTCCATCTTCCCAATGAATGATTGGAATGGGCTCACCCCAATAACGTTGACGGCTAAAGAGCCAGTCGCGGAGACGGTAGGTAACTTTCTCCTGACCACATCCTTTTTCTTCCAACCAAGCTACAATCTTAGCAATAGCGTCTTCTTTGTTGAGTCCATCTAGGAAGTCTGAATTGACATGAAGTCCATCTTCTGTGTAGGCAGCTTCTGCTACGTTTCCACCTTCAAGTACTTCTACGATTGGAAGATCAAATTGTTTGGCAAATTCCCAGTCACGTTGATCGTGGGCAGGTACAGCCATAACGGCACCTGTTCCATAACTAGCAAGAACGTAATCCGCAATCCATATTGGAATTTCCTTGCCATTGACAGGATTGATAGCATATGCACCAGTCCAAACACCAGTTTTTTCTTTGGCAAGGTCTGTACGAGCCAAGTCTGATTTAAGGCTAGCTTGATGTTTGTAATCTGCTACTGCTTCTGCTTGCTCTGGACTTGTGATAGCGTCAACCAAGTCATGCTCAGGAGCCAAAACGGTGAAAGTCGCACCGAAAAGGGTATCAGGACGAGTGGTAAAGACAGTAAATTCCTTATCAGTTCCCTTAACCTTGAAGGTTACATTGGCACCAGTTGATTTACCAATCCAGTTGCGTTGCATGTCCTTGATAGACTCTGGCCAATCAAGTCCATCTAAGTCGTTAAGCAAACGCTCCGCATAGGCCGTGATTTTGAGCATCCATTGGCGCATTGGTTTGCGGACAACTGGATAGCCCCCACGCTCAGAAGTTCCATCAGGAAGTACCTCTTCGTTGGCGATGGCTGTTCCCAATTCCTCAACCCAGTTTACTGGCACTTCCGCTTCATAGGCCAAGCCTTTTTCGTAAAGCTTAGTGAAAATCCATTGCGTCCACTTGTAGTAGTTTGGATCTGTCGTATTGACTTCACGATCCCAGTCATAAGAAAATCCAAGCGCATTGATTTGTCGTTTGAAGTTGGCAATGTTTTCAGCCGTAAATTCCGCTGGGTCATTACCTGTATCCATAGCGTATTGCTCTGCAGGCAAACCAAAAGCATCCCAACCCATTGGGTGAAGGACATTGTAGCCTTGCGCACGTTTGTAACGGCTGAGGATATCGGTTGCAGTGTAACCTTCTGGGTGTCCTACGTGAAGACCCGCTCCAGATGGATAAGGGAACATATCAAGCGCATAAAACTTCGGTTTTGATGCATCTGTCCCTGTCTTAAATGTATGATGTTCTGCCCAGTAGCCCTGCCACTTAGGCTCAATTTCTTTATGATTGTAAAAACTCATGGTCTCTCTCCAATTTTGTGATGTTACTATTATACCATTTTTGGGGGAATTTGAAATGTGTTAAAAGAAAAAACTGTATACTGTACTTCATTAATTTTGATGACTATGAATTGCTCTATCTCCCACTTTTTATCCCATTGTTATGCAGTAAATCAAGGAGTAAGTCAATAATCTTATCTCATATAGCACAAAATACTTATTTTAGACCGAAGATAAAACTGGAATGCTAATTAATGTATTCACAATAAATAGCTGACAACTTTTATTGCTTCCTGATTTATAAAGAGCATCGGATACAATATGAGGATAAATAAAAGACTACCATTTTTAAAACAGTAGTCCTTATTGTTTATTGCGAATTTACATATGCATCTACAGCTATAATGGCTTGTGCAACATCTGAAGGCGAAATCTTAAACGGCATCTGATGGATTGTCTCACCCTCCATAGTTGCTTGTTTACCAACTTTTATTAAATCATCATATTCAACTTGATCCAAATGCATTTCTTTTAGAGTTGTTGGCATACCAATTTTTTTGTAAAACTCAATATACTTATCAAGTTCTTCTTTTGGTCTATTTTCCAATAAAAGTTGTACCAAGGTTCCATAAGCTACTTTTTCACCATGTGTTAAATGATGAATGTCACCTGTCAATGCAGTAAAACCATTATGAATTGCATGCGCCGCAGCTAATCCTCCACTTTCAAAACCTAGTCCACTCAATAGAGTATTAGCTTCAACAATATTTTCTAATGCTGGTGTCACCACTTTAGCTTCACAAGCTGCCATAGCCTGTAAACCATCTGCGAACAGCGTTTCTTCACATTTTTTCGCAATTGCAACTCCAGCCAACGTTTGTTGTTGTCCTAACATAGTTTTTCCATTTGCCTGCATAACTGCACGCGCCTCAACCCAAGTTGCTAAACCATCTGCAATACCAGACGCTAATAAACGCTTAGGAGCTTGTGAAATAACTTTTGTATCAATCAAAACTAAATCTGGATTTTTAGAATAAAATAGATAATGATCAAATGCACCTTCATCTGTATAAATAACAGATAAAGCAGATACAGGTGCGTCGGTCGATGCAATTGTTGGAGCAATAATAACAGGCTTTTCAATCAAATCTGCAATAGCTTTTGCACTATCAATCGTCTTTCCACCACCAAGACCGATAATACTATCACAATTTTCTTTCTCAGCCAAGGCAACAACTCGATTGATTTCATTGTCAGAAGCTTCACCATTAAACTGGGCTAGAACAATATGGAAACCATACCTATGTAGGTAATCTTCAAATCGTTTTCCAACAATATCATAAACCAACTGATCGCATAATAGAATAGGACGATTCCCCAAATCCAATATTGATTTGGCATTTTCGAACAAGGCATTTTCCCCTTGAATATATCTAGAAGGGCTAGCAAAAATTCTCATATGTATTTCCTCTCTATCTAAATGGAACGACTATTTTGAATAACAAACCAATCGTCAGAAAAATCATCAACCGCCTTTTGGATAGATGGCATGGCGAAAGCTGATTCAAAAACATCTGCTCCTGCTGTAACAGCATGCGAACCTGCAGCTAAAGCATTATTTACTTGTGCTACATTTTTAAAGGATGCGGCTAAAATCTTACTAGGAGAGTTCTGTCTGTCAATAGCAAGAGCTAATTGACGAATGACAGAATTTGAATCAATGTTCAGATTTTCCATTCTATTATAATATGGAGCTAGGTAATCCGCTCCTGCTTCAATAGCTAAGAATCCCTGAATAACTGTATAAATAGCTGTTGCAGTGATATGGTAGCCCTCTTTTTTTAGCACCTTTATTGCACGTAATCCAGCTGGAGTAACAGGTACTTTGATAAATACATCATCTCCTGCTTGTCTTCGAATTTCATGAGCATCCTTTAAGATGCCTTCAAAATCTTGAGAAATCACCTGAACATGAATAGAGGGTGCAGAGCCAATCAATTCTCTTACATCTTTGATTCGTTCAAAAAAATTAATAGATCCCTCTCTTTTTGCAATAGTGGGATTTGAAGTTACCCCAGCTAGCGGTAAAATTTCAGACCATTTTTTAATCTCATCTAAATTTAATGTGTCAAGCATAAATTCCATAAAAAGAACCTCTTTATTTTACAATGTATGCTCAGTACGTCCTATAATATCATCTTGGGTTGCCTTAGAAAGAACATTGAAGAATGCAGAGTATCCTGCAACACGAACAATTAAATCTCTGTGTTTTTCAGGATGTTTCTGAGCGTCAATCAACGTCTCTCTGGAAACAACATTGTATTGAATATGGTACCCATGTAAACGATTAAAGAATGTTCGTAACAAAGCAATTAGTTTTAATTTATCTTCTTCTTTGGCTAACGTTTGAGGATTTACTTTCTGATTTAAGAGAACCCCACCTACGATTTCATCTGTTGGTAATTTTGAAACAGATTTTAAAACAGATGTAGGACCGTGTTGATCCATATTATGTGATGGTGAACAACCCTCTGCTAGCGGTGTACCTGCATTGCGACCATCTGGAGTTGCTAATGTTCCACGTCCCTGTCCTACGTTGGCTGAGATAGAAGAGGTTCCTGAATAACGAATTCCTCCAATAGGTCCTCTTCCATAACGTGTATTAGGATATTTAGCAATTTCATCAACATAAATGTCATAAGCAGCCGTAACTAATTTATCAGCATAATCATCATCGTTACCGTACTTAGGCGCATCATTAATCAACATTTCTTGAATAGCCTTACCTTCTTCTCCAGCATAATCTGTTTCTAGTGCATGCCAAAGTTGACTTGGGCTTATACGTTCTTCCTCAAATACCAACTTTTTAATTGCAGCTAATGAATCCGACAAATTTGCAATTCCAACTTGCAAACCTGATATATAGTCATATACTGCTCCACCTTCTTTAAGATGTTTCCCACGACCAATACAATCATCAGTCAATGCTGAACATAGAATATCAGGAACTTCTCGTTCCAATGATAAATCAATAGAATTTTCAACAATAACACTCATTCGTGTCAAATATCTTAGTGTTTTATCCCAAGCATTTTCTAATTCAGAAAAGTTCTTCATATCCTTAAAATGACCAAAGCTTGGTGCAAACCGTTTACCCGAAGCCGGATCAATTCCATCATTCATCGTGATAAGTAGAACCTTAGGGAAGTTCATATAACTCATGCCTGTGCAACGATAGCCCCATTTCCCTGGAACTGCCGTTTCAACACATCCAATGGCACTGTAATCATAAGCATCATCTTCCAATACTCCTTTTGCAATAAAAGAAGGAATAATAATCTCATCATTATTAAATGCAGGCATACCAAAACCAAGCTTCATCACTTCAATACACTCATTCATGAAACGAGCATCTAAACCTGCATGGTAACGTACAGTTAGATTAGGTTGCGGTAGATGGGTTTGTGCAACTGATTTTAATACCAAATAAGATAATGGGTTAACAGCATCCTTCTTATCTCGAGTCTGTCCACCAATTGTAACATTTTGATATAAAGGACTTCCTGCTGAAGAAAATGTATGTGCTTGACTGCGAACCTTATTAATTGTAATTGTCTTAATCCAAAGATTTGTTAGACGTTCAACAATGCTATCTTCTGTTTCTTTACCACTTTCTAAATCAGCCTTCATATATGGATACATATATTGATCAAAACGGCCATATGAAAGAGAGTGGCCATTAGATTCAATTTGTAAAATACATTGTATAAACCAAACTGATTGAATAGCTTCTGCAAAAGTAGTTGCCGGTTCATATGGGACTCGAGAGCAAATATCTGCAATCTCAAGTAATTCTTTTTTACGTTTAGGATTTGCATTTTCGGCTAAATTTTTAGCAAGAGCAACAAAGCGATTTGCATATACTTTAATAGCATCGATTACGATAAATATAGAGTCGTAAAAATGATATTTATCAATACTTGCTGGATCTGTTAAATCTAGCGCTGCTTTCGCTTTACGAGCCCGCTCTTCAAAACCTCTTAAGCCAAATTGCAAAAGTTTCTGATAGTTAACTGCTAAGTGAGCATCTCCAGAATTCATCTTACCTTCCATACCGAAGAATCCTGTTTCCATATAAACAGACACTTCTTCAGGTAATAAGGCACCAGCTCTAGCACGTAAATTATTATTTTCCCAAAACGGAGCGATACTTCTAAGTTGTTCTTTTGTTTCTTCTGTAATATAGAAAACATCTCCATCACGCTTTTCAAAAAGATCCAACTCATTGAGAACAAATTCTAGCGTATATTCTGGAAAAATAGGAGCATCTTTATTGGAAGAAGCTTGATTTCCCGCAATCATAGATTCTTCTTCGATATAGATAGTCATATTTTCCAAAATTTCTTTCAGCATATAGGCGCGTTTTAGGACATTAGGTTGTTCCTTATATCGATCATAAGCGCGTGTTGCTAGAACTGCTCTCTCAGCATCAATATAAGGTTTTTTATTTAAAACATCTTCTCGATATTTGTTCATCCTTTCAGTAAGGCTGCCAAAATATTCTGTCTTGATTGTTGTTCTTGCTACTTCTGTATTTACCATCGTAAGCACCTTTCTTTCGAAAATATTTTTGTTTCTTTCGAAAATATAATACCTGATTTTTTAGAGAATTTCAAGCTTTTAACTAGAAAAACTTTAACTCCCTAATTTTTAGCACAAATGTGTGTTTAATGATAATACACAAATGTTTTTTTACATTTATCAAACTTCATTCTGATACGCTAAACGATCCTGTACTTTAAAGAATGGGAAATAAACTAATGTAGACATCCCTAATATCACCAGCTGAGTAATAACTCCTTGCCATCCACCAACCATAAATCCTGATATAATAGCTGGGGTGCTCCAAGGTAAGGTAACTCCTGAAAATGGCTGCATGAAACCTGTTGCAATAGCCCCATATACTATAACAGCTGCAAGTACAGGAACAAGAATGAAAGGTACAAACATAACTGGATTCATGACAATCGGAAATCCAAATACAACTGGCTCATTTACGTTAAATATTGCTGGAAAAGCTGCTACTTTCCCTAACGCTTGGTACTGTTTAGATTTTGCTGCAAAAAGCATGGCAACTACAAGACCAAACGTAATTCCTGAACCAGATAGAATTAAAAATGAATCTAAAAATTGTTGAGTAACAATATGTGCACCATTTTCTAATGATAGATTACCGGAGGCTAACATAGCTTTATTAGCATCAAGATTAGATAAAAGCAGAGCTGTCACTACTCCATTTACTACCGATTGTCCATGGACACCAAACCACCATAAAAATGATATAAAGAATGCAATTCCAATTGCACCATACAAAGATCCAGTTAAACCTTGCAATGGAACTTGAATAACAGAATAAATCATTTCAATAAATGTTCCGCCATTAGTCAATGACTTCGCTAAAATATATACAATCATAGAAGATAAGAAAATTACAAATGCTGGAATCATTGCTTCAAACTGTTTGGCAATAGCTTGTGGAACTTGTTCTGGCATCTTAATAACAATTTTTCTCTTTATAAAGAAGGTATAAATACTTCCTACTACCAAACCTATAATGATAGCACCGATAATTCCTTGGCCTCCAAACCAAACTTTACTAATAGCGTCCCCAATCGCCTCACCTTGTTTAGGGATATAAGATGATCTTAGTAAAATAAAGAATGCAGATACAGAAAGAACCCCAGCTGGCAATGCCTCTACTCCGCTATTCTTAGCATAAGAATAGGCAATTGAAAAACAAGAAATTAGACCCATAATCGCAAAAGTTCCTGAATAGACTTGCATAAAAGGCTCTGTCCAGTCTGCCCCAAATACACTAGCAATACTTTGATTCAATCCTTCAAAGGGTAATTGCCCCATAATTAAGAACAAACTCCCAACTACTGTTAATGGTAAAATAGCCAACATACCATCTTTTAGAGCTATAATACCACGCATATTCACAAATTTCATCATTGGTGCAATGATTTTCTGAACATCCATCTTTGCCATAATAAAACTCCTTTTCTTACCCACTAATCAAAGATAGGGCCAAATCTAATACTTTTTTCCCATCTAACATACCATAGTCCATCATCGGAATAACAGCTATCGGAACATCACACTTATCACAAATTTCTTTTGATTTATCTAATGTATAAGCAACTTGAGGCCCCAATAGTGCAACATCTAGATTTGGGGCATAATCCGCTAATTTAGACTGAGAAAACGCCTCTATTTCTGCCTCAACTCCACTAGATTGCGCTGCAATTTTCATATTATTTACAAGCATACCAGTAGAAAATCCTGCTGCACAAAACAAACCAATCTTCACCATTATAATTTCCTCCTCTATGTTAATAACAATGATAATACTCTAGTATTATTTTTTATGAAGTTCTTTTCTCAAACTAATAATTTCTTTGATTAAATTAATCTCCGTCATACTAGTCATGAGATGATCTTGTGAATGAACAAAGAGAGCTGTAATTTCTGTCTTTGTACCAGACGCTTCCTGTGCCAAGAATTTTGTTTGTAGATTATGGGCTTCTAATAAGGCTGCATCAGCTAACTGGATTTCTTCTTCACATCGTTCACATGTACCGTTTTTTATATAATCTAACGCTTTATAAATATGTTGTTTCGCATCACCAGCATATAAAATTAAACCCATGATAATTTGATCTGGAACAATAATTTCCATAAATTCCTCCTCATTTCACTATGTAAAAAGCTTTTTCATTTGAAATTTTAAAATTTTCTTTTGTAACTATAGAATACAACTACATAATAAACTTGTCAATCTAAAAACAACATATAAACCATTTTTGTTTATATAAGCACAAATGTGCAATTGATTAAAAAGAAAAAACGATAAACTGATATCAGTCTATCATTTTCACTCGCATAAAATATTTCGAAAAGAAAAATCACCATCTTCTTCTAAAACTTTTAAAATTGTATTTTTATCTGTAATCAGATGATTTACTAGATTAGCACGCAAGACAGAAAGAATCGCAGATACTTTCGTATCACCGTAAGCAACAGCTAAACTTTGAGGAATATTTTTTAAATCTTCCAAAGAGATTGCTATCGTTCTTTCCTGTAAGTTCTCATAAACTTCTTTACCTTTTGAATCAAAGAATCGACAACAAATTTCCCCTACAGTTTTAACTTTTGTCAATTCTTTAAAGTCATCCTCTGTAAGCATGTCTAACCATTGATGTTTTCCTTTATTACTAAAATCACCAATCCCAACCACAACTATATCTAAATCTTTCCAACTATTTTTCAAATCTTCAAAATATCTTGATTGCAAAATACCATCTGCTAACAATTTATTTTCTTGCACAATTGTTGCATTCATAAATGTACACTCTCCATGAAATTTTCTAGACATTTCATAAATCAGTGTATTCACATGGTATTTAGCGTGTATGTGACTAGGACCACCTGCTAGAGGATAGAAGTGAACATTTCGAACACTTTTGCTGTGGATTAAATCTACTAAATTACTTAAACTTTTCCCCCAAGAAAAGCCAATTTTCATATTATCATCAATTAAATTCCTAAGGACACCTGCTGCAACTTGAGAAATTCTTTCAGATAAAATTGTTGGATTGTCATCAAATTCATTTGGAATAATTTCTAAACTTTCCAGACCATATTTTTCTTTTACATAATTTTCCAACTTAAACATATTGGTATCAAAATTCTCTATTTCAATTTTAACAATTCCTGCATTCCTTGCTTCTGTTAACATTCTACTAATAGAGGTTCTATAAATTCCTAATTTTGCTGCTATTTGTGACTGATTTAAGTTTTCAATATAATACAGATAAGCAATTTTAGAGAGTAGTTTATTCCTATCTTGATTCATACACTTAACCTCTTACGAAACTACCTTAACCATTATCCCAGCATTTTCTAATGTAGCTATATTTTGTTTAGAAAGTTTTTCGTCTGTTATTACTTCATAGACTTGACTTAAAGCAAATCTTCTTACTGTACCCCTTTTATCAAATTTACTTGAGTCAGTTAGCACAATGACTTTATCCGACGCTGCTGAAATATATTGAACTACCTCACTGCGCATTAAATCTTTTCCTGTAAAGCCCATCTCTTTATCGTAGCCATCTGTCCCAACAAAAGCTTGACGCACATGAAAAGTCTGTATCATTTCTTTTAATAAAGGTCCTACGGTAACCTGTGAATCTTTCTGAAACTCTCCACCAAGAACAATAACACGACATGAATCATAACCTCTTACAAAATTTGCTATAAAAAATGAATTTGTTACAATAGTGACATTTCTTTTTTGCTTGCAAATTTCCTCAGCAAGTAAAGCACAGGTTGAACCAGATTCTATCATTATTGTTTCATTATCTGATACCAATTTTACTGCTTCTTGAACAATTTTTCTCTTAATTTCATAATTAATTGACAAGCGTACATTTAAGTCATCTCCACTATTTAACACAGCATATCCATGCTCTCTGTGTAATAAGCCTTTTGACTCTAATTTATCTAAATCTTTTCTAATCGTTACTTTCGATACATTTAATTTTTCCGATAATGTATTAACATCAATCTTTTCATATTCTGATACTAATTTAATAATTTGTTCCAATCTTTTCATTTTACACCTCCGTTTTATTCTACCAAAATAAAAAGCAAAAAACAACAAATTAAACTTTCGTTCGTAATTGTTTTTCTTTCGTTTTTGTGATAGGATAGAATTATAAAGAGGAGGAACTCTTATGGAAATATCTAAAGGAATTATTTTTAATATTCAACACTTTTCAATTCATGACGGTCCGGGTATTCGTACAACTGTTTTTTTAAAAGGATGTCCTCTGCGCTGTCCTTGGTGTTCTAATCCTGAATCTCAAAGAATGAAACCTGAAAAAATGAAAGATGCTCAACGAGAGAAATTCACCTTAGTCGGTGAAGAAAAGACTGTTGAAGAAATTATTACAGAGGTATTAAAAGACAAAGAATTTTACGAAGAATCCGGTGGAGGTTTAACTTTATCAGGGGGTGAAATATTTGCTCAGTTTGAATTTGCTAAAGCCATCTTAAAGTCAGCTAAAGAACATCACATACACACTGCCATTGAAACTACTGCCTTTGTTGATCATGAAAAATTTGTTGATTTAATCCAATATGTGGATTTTATCTACACAGACCTAAAACATTATAATTCTATAAAACATAAAAAAGTGACTGGGGTTTTTAATCAAATGATTATTAAAAACATTCATTATGCTTTTTCTCAACATAAAACTATCGTTTTAAGAATCCCGGTTATTCCTGATTTTAACAATAGTTTAGAGGATGCAGAAGAATTCGCTACTCTATTTAACTCATTAAATATCGACCAAGTTCAACTACTCCCTTTTCATCAATTTGGTGAAAACAAATATCGTTTATTAAATCGGAAATATGAAATGGATGGAGTCAACGCACTTCATCCCGAAGATCTTATTGATTATCAAAAGGTATTTCTGAACCATCATATTAATTGTTATTTCTAGTTTATTTCCTTGAAATGCTCTAGCTATTTGCAGATAACAAGCATCTATAATACATACTTAACTTTTCAAAAGGTTTAGCTAAAAAATTTTAGCCAAACCTTTTCTATTTTACCTTGCTCTAGAATTTTTAAACTGCTATACTTATAACAGAAAACCCTTCCAAGGAGGTAGCGGATGTCTCATTCCTTTAAAAAATCTCTCCAAAAAGAAATTCTCCATAGAAGCTCTATCGCAGCCTTTGTGACCTCTCTTTTACTACTCATTTTACTTTTTGGTTTTTCCTATTTTTTACAAAAGCAGCAACTCTCCAAAGATACGAGACAGATTGTCAAACAAGTTCAAGAGATGAAAGAAGCAAATAATGAGCTCCTGACTACCATGAACCATAAAATGATTCTTGGATTTTTGGACGGCAAACACACAGAGAGAGAAGTCTTTAGCTTATTTTACGAGACAAAAGCTAAATTAAAACTTAGTTCTGACCTCATTATCCTAAGTGATACAGGTGAATTACTATTTAGTACCAATCGAAATCATCAAGAAAGTATTTTATCTCCCTACTATCTAAAACTGCTCATTCAAAATCCTTCTCAAGATAAAGTTACAGAAAAAATTGCACTCTCTTCAGACAAGCAACACTACACACTCTTTATCAAACCACTACTTCAAAACCAACGAGTTAAGGCCTATACTATTGCTTTCTTAAATGAGAATGATTTCATCTCAAGTTTCCCAATGATCAATTCCAAATACATCATTACCGATAGCTTTGGAAATATGTTCTCCAACAATACAAATCAATTCACTCGTTCCACTCTGGAAAAATTTGATGAAAAACTCCTACACTCTCGCACCCACTGGTATGCGAACGAACCGCTTATTGTTCAAAAAGAAAAAGTCGGTGCTATTTTTTCAATCTATACTTTTCAATCCTTCTTTCCTATTCCTAGCTTACTTGGTCTAGCCTCCATTCTCACCTTATGTATATTCTTCCTCTACTTCTGGCAAGCAAGGCGAATTGCTCATAAAATTGCCACACACAATGCTGTTCCTATTGAAAGTTTGGTTTACCAACTTCAAGAAATTCCTAAACAAGCAGAAAAAAGGCTTTCTCTACAAACAGGTGATGAGTTTGAATTTATGGCCGAAAAAATTAATAATATGTTGTACGAATTAGATCAACTTCATCAAAAAATGTTGACCATAGAAAAAGAAAAATGGATTTTTGAAAGAAAAATGCTGGAAGCTCAGTTCAATCCTCATTTTCTCTACAATACACTTGAGACGATTAAAATCACTTCTTTAATGGATGCCGCTCTCACACAAGACCTAATTCAAAATCTCACGCGCATTCTTCGCTACAGTATCACCGATTTAGAAAAAGAAACAACCATTTGCCAAGATTTAAAGATTATAGAGGATTACCTTATGATTCATAAGATTCGTTTTGAGCACTTTTCCTATGATATTGTCTGTCCAGAAACTGTCGATAATCAGCCTATACCTAAGCTTTTCTTGCTTCCTCTCGTAGAAAATGCTATAAAATATGGGATGCAATACCGTATTGATCTTCATATAGATATCCAAATTACCTTGGAAGCAGATTCTCTGACTTTTTTAGTCAAGGATAATGCTGGAGGGCTCACAAAACAAGAGCAACTCGCTATTTTAGACTCTTTAGAAAGCCCTCATACCCAGCATGGCATCGTTAACAGCTATAAACGATTGAGCAATTTCTTTTCTGATGTCCAGCTAGATTTAGGAGTCAATCGCCAAGGAGAAACTTGGGTCAAATTTATAACGAAAGGACTAACTCATGTTTAAGCTCATTATCGTAGAAGACGAACACCTCATTCGAAAATGGCTAGAGATTGCCGTAGACTACTCTGCCTTAGGTATCCAAGTCGTAGGAACTGCCAGTCACGGTCAAGAGGGAATGAAACTCATCCAAGAAAAAGAACCTCATATTGTCTTAACAGACATCACAATGCCAATTATGGATGCTTTTATGATGTTCGAAGCCACTCGTACTCTCTCCTATGAAAAAGTTATCTTATCAGGTTATAACGATTTTCAAAATGCCAAAAAAGCCATGCAATATGGAGCAGTTGATTTTCTATCCAAACCAATTGATACCAAGGAATTGACAGAATGCCTTCAAAAAATTGTTTTGCGATTACGAGTTAGCACTCGTCAAGAAACTCCTTTTTTAGAAGAATATCAAACTTTACTCACCTCTATCCAACAAATTGATACACAAAACCAAATCATTCAGCAAATTCTTGAATTTGTTCATCAACACTACTGTATGCACTTTACCATTTCTAGCATTGCAGAGAATCTAGGATATAGTGAAAGTTATCTATATAAGGTTATCAAAGAAGACTTCCCAATGACGCTAAATGAATATATCTTACGCTACCGCCTCAAGCAAGCTATAGATAAAATAGCTGAGTCCCCCAATTCCCCCCTAAGCTATATCTCTGAACAAGTTGGATTTTCAGACTATAAATATTTTGCCAAAGTTTTTAAAAAATATCTCCATATTTCTCCAAAAGAATTAAAACTTATGGATAAAAATCATTGATGTAAAAGGATTGCTCAACTCTAGCAATCTTTTTATTTTGTACTTTTACTCAATGAAAATCAAATTGCTAACTACTCAAATCATAGCTTTGAGATTGCAGATAAAGTGACGTATTTTGAAGAGGATTACCATCAAAATCTCAGCTACAATTCACCCATCCTTGCTCTAGGAACTCATTTCCTATTTTTCGTTTTAGATTTCTTTAAGGTTTTTATTATATCCTGTAGGACTCTACAATTTAAAAACATTAATAATCTAGGTAGAGAAAATGTTCGTAAAAAGGAGATACTTATGAAAAAAATATTATTTTTTCTCTCTTGTAGTTGGATATTCCTTTCTTTATCAGGATGTTCTTCACCTATAGAAGCGGAAACTAGCGCTGAAAAAGATTCAGATAACACTTTGGTTGTCTACTCGCCTAACCCTGAAGATCTTATCGAAGAGACAATCCCAGCCTTCGAAGAAAAATATGGTATTAAGGTTGAATTAGTACAAGCCAGCACTGGTGAATTGTTCAAAAAAGCTGAGGCTGAAAAAGAATCCCCTGTAGCCGATGTCATTTTCGGAGGCTCCTACGCCCTCTTCTCTTCTAACGAAAATCTTTTTGAACCTTATATTTCTCAAGAGAACGACCAGATAATCCCTGAATATCAAAATAAAACCGGATTCTACACGCCTTACACACTTGATGTCAGTGTCATCATTGCCAATTCAGCTCTTACAAAAGATATTAAAATTGAAGGCTACAATGATCTACTCAATCCTAAATTAAAAGGTAAAATTGCTACTGCTGATCCAAGTAACGCATCTAGCGCCTTTGCACAATTAACAAACATGCTTGTCGATCAAGGTGGGTACGAAAATGAACAAGCTTGGAACTATGTGAAAAATCTCTTTACCCTAGTAGATGGAAAGATTGCATCTAGCTCTTCAAATGTTTACAAAGCTGTCGCCGATGGAGAAATGGCTGTAGGGCTCACCTATGAAGATCCTGCCTTAAAACTCTTAAACGACGGAGTTGATGTAAAAGTCATTTATCCAAAAGAAGGAACCGTCTTTTTACCTGGTAACGCGGCTATCGTCAAAAACGCCAAACACATGGAAAACGCCAAGAAGTTTATCGATTTTCTCCTTTCTCAAGAAATTCAAGATAAGCTAGGAACTGAAACAACAATCAGACCCATTCGTAAAAATGCTAAAACCAATAAAAATATGAAGGCTATGACAGAAATCAATATTGCCACTGAAGATTCCGATTATATCATTAAAAACAAATCCGCCATTCTTAAAAAGTACAATGATATTTTTACAGATATCCAATCTAAAAAATAACATTTGACTTTCCAATGATTAACTGTCAAACCCTACTATAAAATCAAAAGATTACTTCCGTTTTTGTAGAGAATTTTACTCTAATAGAATAGAATTATCGGTTTTAAAAACGCTTACATTGTTTTACAATAAACTTAAATAACATAACGGAGGTATCCATCATGAAAAAGAAATGGATGTATTATGCTGCTTGCGGACTAGCTCTTTTTGGTCTTGCTGCTTGTTCTTCTAATGAATCTGCCGATGGCGGTTCATCTGATAAAGGAGACGGCGGTTCGCTAGTCGTTTATTCACCAAACTCAGAGGGCTTAATCGGAGCAACTATTCCTGCCTTTGAAGAAAAATATGGTATCAAAGTAGAACTGATTCAAGCTGGTACTGGAGAACTTTTCAAAAAACTAGAGTCAGAAAAAGAAGCTCCTGTAGCCGATGTCATCTTTGGTGGTTCTTATACGCAATATGCTACCCACGGAGAACTCTTTGAAAACTATACTTCAAAAGAAAATGATAATGTTATCAAAGAATATCAAAACACAACTGGCTACTCTACGCCTTATACACTAGATGGTAGTGTTTTAATCGTCAATCCTGATTTAACGAAAGGCATGAACATCGAAGGATATAGCGACCTTCTCAAACCTGAACTAAAAGGAAAAATCGCAACTGCTGACCCAGCAAACTCTTCTAGCGCCTTTGCTCAATTAACAAATATGCTACAAGCTCAAGGTGGTTACAAAGACGATAAAGCTTGGTCTTATGTAAAAGATCTCTTCACACTTATTGATGGTAAAATCGGTTCAAGCTCATCTGGTGTCTATAAAGCAGTCGCTGACGGAGAAATGGCTGTCGGTCTCTCTTATGAAGATCCAGCAGTTAAACTCTTAAATGACGGAGCTAACATCAAGGTAGTCTATCCAAAAGAAGGAACCGTCTTCCTACCTGCTAGTGCTGCTATCGTTAAAAAAGCTAAAAACATGGAAAATGCCAAGAAATTTATCGATTTCATTATCTCTCAAGAAGTACAAGATACACTTGGTACAACCACTACTAACCGTCCTGTTCGTAAAAATGCTAAAACAAGCGAAAATATGAAACCAATTGACAAAATCAAAACACTCACTGAAGATTATGATTATGTCATCAAGAATAAATCAGATATCGTTAAGAAATACAACGAAGTCTTTACAGATATCCAATCTAAACAGTAAAAGAGGTTCACTATGAGTGAGATCAAAATTATTAACGCCAAAAAAATCTACCACGATGTCCCTGTTATTGAGAATTTGAACATTACAATTCCAAAAGGAAGTCTCTTTACCCTTCTTGGGCCTTCAGGTTGTGGGAAAACGACTCTTCTTCGTATGATTGCAGGTTTCAACAGTATCGAAGGTGGAGAATTTTACTTCGATGATACAAAAATCAATAATATGGAACCCAGCAAACGCAATATCGGGATGGTTTTCCAAAACTACGCTATTTTCCCACATTTGACTGTCCGAGATAATGTCGCTTTTGGTCTCAAGCAAAAGAAGGTTCCAAAAGAAGAATTGGTCCAACAGACAAACAAGTATCTTGAACTCATGCAAATTGCTCAATATGCGGATCGAAAACCTGATAAACTCAGTGGTGGACAACAACAACGTGTCGCCTTGGCACGTGCCTTAGCTGTTAATCCAAGTGTTCTCCTCATGGACGAGCCACTTAGTAACCTAGATGCCAAACTTCGCTTGGATATGCGTCAAGCCATTCGAGAAATCCAACACGAAGTGGGAATTACAACTGTTTATGTAACCCACGACCAAGAAGAAGCCATGGCTATTTCAGACCAAATTGCTGTTATGAAAGATGGGGTGATCCAACAAATCGGCCGACCAAAAGAACTCTATCATAAACCAGCTAATGAGTTTGTAGCAACCTTTATCGGACGCACAAATATTATCCCTGCCACTCTTGAAAAACGGAGCGACGGCGCTTATATAGTCTTTTCAGATGGCTATGCTCTTCGAATGCCAGCTCTTGATCAGGCTGAGGAACAAGCTATTCATGTAAGCATTCGTCCTGAAGAGTTTATCAAAGATGAATCTGGAGATATTGAAGGAACTATTAGCGATAGCGTCTATCTTGGACTAAATACTGAATACTTCATCGAGACAGGCTTTGCCTCAAAAATTCAGGTTAGCGAAGAATCAACTTTTGAAGAAGATCTACAAAAAGGCGATCGTATTCGTCTACGAATCAATACTCAAAAATTAAACGTCTTTTCTGCAGATGGTTCCCAAAACCTGATAAAAGGAGTCAACCATGGAACGTAAAAAACTAAATATTTGGACAGCCTCCTCTTTCTTCATCTTTCTTACTTATCTTGTCTTTCTCGTTTATCCTATCGTTACCGTGCTAAAGCAAGCACTCATACATGAAGGACAATTCTCACTAGCTAATTTTGTCACTTTCTTTAGTAAAGCCTACTACTCTGAGACACTCGTCAACAGTTTCAAGGTTTCTATTACCGCTACTGTCACTTCCTTAGTCGTAGGAACCTTATTAGCTTATCTCTTTTCCATGTATGATTTCAAGGGAAAGAAATTTCTACAAATATTGATTATCATTGCTTCCATGTCAGCTCCTTTCGTGGGAGCCTACTCCTGGATTCTCTTGCTGGGACGAAATGGGGTCATTACTAAATTCCTGACAAATACCCTTCATCTTCCAGCTATCGATATTTATGGATTCAAAGGAATTGTACTTGTCTTTACACTGCAACTATTCCCACTGGTATTTCTATACGTTGCTGGGACAATGAAAAGTATTGACAATTCTCTACTTGAAGCTGCTGAAAGCATGGGTTCCTTTGGATTTAAGCGTATCGTAACGGTTATTTTACCTCTCCTAGTTCCAACCTTACTAGCAGCTGCCCTGCTTGTATTTATGAGAGCATTCTCAGACTTTGGAACCCCTATGTTGATTGGTGAAGGATATCGGACTTTCCCTGTTCTGATTTATACCCAATTTATTAGCGAGGTTGGAGGAAATTCAGCTTTTGCATCTGCTTTAGCAATTATGGCGATTATCATTGCCTTGGCAATTTTCCTTATCCAAAAATACATTTCAAATCGCTACAGTTTCAGCATGAATTCGCTCCATCCAATTGAGCCTAAAAAAACTACAAAAGGAAAAATGGCTGCCATTTATGCAACAGTCTACGGAATTATCTTGTTCTCTGTTCTACCTCAAGTCTACTTGATTTATACTTCTTTCCTAAAAACATCAGGTATGGTATTTGTCAAAGGCTATTCTCTAAACAGTTACAAGGTAGCTTTCAATCGTATGGGATCTGCTATTTTCAATACCATTCGTATCCCTTTGATTGCCTTAGTTCTAGTTGTCCTATTCGCAACATTTATCTCCTACCTAGCCGTTAGAAAACGTAATTTGTTTACAAACTTAATTGACAGCCTCAGTATGGTCCCTTATATTGTACCAGGAACCGTTCTAGGGATTGCCTTCATTTCTTCCTTTAATACTGGCCTATTTGGAAGTGGATTTCTTATGATTACAGGGACAGCTTTCATCTTGATCATGTCCCTATCTGTCAGAAGATTGCCTTATACTATTCGCTCATCTGTTGCTAGCTTGCAACAAATAGCACCAAGTATTGAAGAAGCCGCTGAGAGCTTAGGAAGTAGTCGTCTCAATACCTTTGCCAAGATTACAACTCCAATGATGCTATCTGGTATTATTTCTGGAGCTATCCTATCTTGGGTTACAATGATTTCAGAACTTTCTACTTCTATCCTCCTCTACAATGTCAAAACAAGAACAATGACTGTAGCCATTTATACAGAGGTTCTCAGAGGGAATTACGGTGTAGCCGCAGCCTTGTCAACTATCCTGACTGTTCTAACAGTAGGTTCCTTGCTCTTGTTTATGAAAATCTCTAAAAGTAATAGCATTACACTTTAGTTTTCCCCATCAAAAACAGCCGAAAGGATTATCCTCGGCTGTTTTTTCTTATCTTGATATTTCTATCAAATCCCTATTTCATAGCAAGCAAGTCTAGACTGATTTAATAGAGGCTTCCTCCATCTTCTCACGTCCTAGTTCTCGGTAACTACGGTCGCCGACAACTTCTACGCTAAACTGGCCGTCCTCATATTCAAGTATCGTCACGCTACCATTATCTAGACCATGCGGATGCATACCATTAATTAGATAAACAATGGTTCCAATAGTCATTCCGTGGCTGACAACGAGGGCATTGCCCCCACCCTGCTCTTCCATTTCTTTGGCAATCGCTTCAAAGCCTTCCTTAATTCGGCCACTGAGTTTTTCCCAGCCTTCAGCCCAACCAGCTGTATCGACCTCTACCAAACCCTCAGCCAGTTCAGCATAAGACAATTGGTGAACGTGGTCCACATTAAAGATACGAGGAATAATGCCCATGAAAAGATCACCATCATAAGCTCCGTCAAAACTACCGAAACACCATTCTCTGATACGCTTGTCCATGCGATAAGGGATTTTTCCCTGCAAGCCAAGTTCATCAAGGATAATTCCCATTGTCTGAATGGTGCGCCCAGAATCACTCGAATAAGCACGCTCAAACTGTAGACCAGATTCGCGCAAACCGATTCCTAATTCTTGAATCCCTCGTTCACCTTCAGCTGTTAAGGGAGTATCGCTCCAACCTTGCGCGCGACCAATCGTGTTAAACATAGTCTTGCCATGACGTACCAAATACAATCGTACTTTTACCATTTTCCGTCCTCCGTTTGCTTCTATTATATCATGGATGATAAAACAAAAGCCACCCAGACAGGCGACTTTTGCAGGAGATTATTATGAAAAAGTTTAGGAGTTCTATTAAATAAAGATATTAGATGAAAATCAAATTCAAACTAAATCAGTGTTATCTGTTTCAAATAATATTAGGAGGTCTTTATTTAATGATTATAGTATACACAGCCAACCTTAAATAGAACTTAAAATTTCTCCTATTTTCTTAATTTTTAAAACTATGAATTGGTGCTGGAATTTGTCCACCGCGAGAGATGAAATTGACAGACGAAGCCCCATTGACCTTCATAACAGGTGCAGTACCTAATAGGCCACCAAACTCAATCATATCGCCTTCTTTTCCTTTTGGAATAATACGAACAGCCGTAGTTTTCATGTTAATGACACCAATTGCAGCTTCGTCTGCAATCATAGCCGCAATGGTTTCAGCAGGTGTATCCTCCGGAATGGCAATCATATCCAAACCAACAGAACAGATAGCCGTCATAGCTTCTAGTTTTTCCAGATTAAGAGAGCCATTTTGCACTGCAGCAATCATTCCTTCATCTTCTGAAACAGGGATAAAGGCACCAGACAAACCACCAACTTGGTTGCAGGCCATGACTCCGCCCTTCTTAACTTGGTCATTCAAGAGAGCCAAGGCAGCCGTCGTCCCATGCGTACCAACTGTTTCTAGCCCCATTTCTTCAAGGACACGTGCAACAGAATCTCCAACAGCAGGAGTTGGCGCCAAACTCAAGTCCACAATACCAAACTCCACACCGAGTCTCTCACTGGCCATTTGACCAACCAATTGACCGATACGAGTGATCTTGAAGGCAGTCTTCTTAACTGTTTCGGCTACTACATCAAAGCTCTGTCCACGAACTTTTTCCAAGGCACGTTTTACCACACCAGGACCAGAAACTCCGACATTGATGATAACATCTGCCTCCCCAACACCATGGAAGGCACCCGCCATAAATGGATTGTCCTCAACAGCATTAGCGAATACAACCAACTTGGCCGCTCCCATATCTGATAGATTAGCCGTTTCCTTGATAACACGTCCCATATCTGCCACAGCCGTCATATTAATACCAGACTTGGTTGAGCCGATATTGATTGACGAGCAGACCTTGTCCGTTTCAGCCAAGGCGCGAGGAATAGAATTGATGAGAATCTCATCTCCCTTTTGATAACCCTTTTGTACCAAGGCAGAGAAGCCACCGATAAAGTCCACACCAATCTCTTTCGCAGCCTTATCAAGAGCTTTTGCCAGAACCACATAGTCTGTCGCATCTGTCGCAGCCCCAATCAAAGAGATAGGAGTCACCGATACACGCTTATTAACGATTGGAATCCCCAACTCAGCCGCAATTTCATCGCCAACAGCTACTAAATTAGCTGCCTTGCTCGTAATCTTTTGATAAATTTTCTCCGCAGCACGATTGATATCTGGATCAATACAGTCCAAAAGAGAAATCCCCATGGTAATGGTTCTGATATCGAAGTTTTGCTCCTCAATCATGGCAATGGTTTCAGTAACTTGTCTAATATCCATGTGCACCTCCTAGATATTATACATAGCGTCGAAAATCGCTGCACTCTGAATATTGATTTTCACATTCAAAGTTTGCCCAAAAGTTTCAAACTCATTTCGCAGATAAGTAAAATCCTGCTTTTCATCACTTGAGACGACAGCCATCATCGTAAAATATTCATCCAAAACAGTTTGAGAGATATCGTCAATATTCAATCCTAATTCTGCAATTTTGCCAGAAACACCTGCAACAATTCCAGATTTATCTTTACCAACAACAGTTATAATCGCTTTCATAAGCAAACTCCAATTCTTCTTTTAATAGGAAACCTGAACATTAAACAGGATTCTTTTCAAATAGTATAGCATAATTCTAACTAAAATACTCAAAAACGCCTGCTTACGAAGTTGTTCTTAAGAAAAAAACAATTTCGTAAACAAGCGTCTACTATCCCAACTTATGATGAGTGTTCCCGCTAGGACCGAGATCCTAGCGGTAGACCAGAGCTAGACTAAGAGCACAAGACTCCATCATCATAACACTCAACAAAATTGATGATTTTATACTAATTCGATGATCGCCATTGGCGCTGCATCACCACGACGTGGTTCAGTTTTAAGGATACGAGTGTATCCACCGTTACGTTCAGCATAACGAGGTGCGATTTCTGAGAACAATTTTTGAAGTGCTGTAGTAGAAGTGTACTTATCAGTTGCTTCATCATAGTTTTCAGATGCGATTTCATTACGTACGAAAGCAGCTGCTTGACGACGTGCATGCAAATCACCACGTTTACCTAGAGTAATCATTTTTTCAACAGTTTTACGGATTTCTTTAGCACGAGCTTCAGTTGTCACGATTGATTCGTTGATCAAAAGGTCAGTTGTCAAATCGCGAAGCATTGCTTTACGTTGTGAGCTAGTGCGTCCTAGTTTACGGTAAGCCATGTATTCCTCCTTTATTTATCTTTTAATCCAAGACCCAAATCAATGAGTTTGAGTTTCACTTCTTCCAAACTCTTGCGTCCAAGATTTCGTACTTTCATCATCTCTGCTTCAGATTTTTCTGTCAAATCATGCACAGTATTGATACCGGCACGTTTCAAACAGTTGTATGAACGCACAGACAAGTCCAGTTCCTCAATCGTACGATCCAAAATACGGTCGTCAGATTCAGTATCAGCTTCTTTCATCACTTCAGTTGACTTAGCAATCTCAGTAAGATTTGTAAATAAATCAAGATGTTCTGTCAAAATACGTGCTGAAAGCCCTAAAGCATCTTCTGGAATAATTGTTCCATTTGTCAAGATTTCAAGGGTTAATTTGTCAAATCCATCATTGCTACCTACACGAGCAGGTTCCACTTGATAGTTGACTTTTGTAACTGGTGTATAAATAGAATCTACAGCAAGTGTTCCAACTGGTGCATTATCCTTTTTATTTTCATCAGCAGGTACATATCCACGACCACTGTTAACAGTCATAGTCGCTTTTAGAGAAGAACCTTCACCGATTGTAAAGAGATAATGATCTGGATTTACAATTTCAATATCGCTATCTGTCAAAATGTCACCAGCTGTTACTTCAGCAGGACCTTCAACATCTAGTTCGATGATTTTTTCGTCTTCAACGTACGATTTCACTGCAATTCCTTTAATGTTCAGAATGATTTGCATCACGTCTTCACGAACACCTGGAACTGTGTCAAACTCATGTAACACACCATCAATGTTGATAGATGTCACAGCTGCTCCTGGTAGAGAAGCTAGAAGTACACGACGAAGAGAGTTACCAAGAGTTGTACCGTAGCCACGTTCAAGTGGTTCGATTACAAACTTGCCATAATCTTTATTTTCATCAATTTTTGTTATATTTGGTTTTTCAAACTCGATCATTTAGTTACTCCCTCTTAAACGAAAAGCAGTGTAATGCGATGATTATACACGGCGACGTTTTGGAGGACGAGCACCATTGTGTGGCACTGGAGTCACATCACGAATTGCTGTTACTTCAAGACCAGCGGCAGCAAGCGCACGAATAGCTGACTCGCGACCAGAACCTGGACCTTTTACAGTAACTTCAACTGATTTAAGACCGTGTTCTTGTGCAGATTTAGCAGCAGCTTCAGAAGCCATTTGAGCAGCGAATGGTGTAGATTTACGAGAACCTTTGAAACCAAGAGCACCAGCTGATGACCAAGCAATTGCATTACCATGCACATCAGTAATCATAACAATAGTGTTATTAAATGTAGCGTGAATATGAGCAATACCAGATTCGATATTCTTTTTCACACGACGTTTACGTGTTGGTTTAGCCAAGACTTTTACCTCCTATATTATTTTTTCTTACCAGCGATCGCGACAGCTTTACCTTTACGAGTGCGAGCGTTGTTTTTAGTGTTTTGTCCACGGACAGGAAGTCCACGACGGTGACGGATACCACGGTATGAACCGATTTCCATCAAACGTTTGATGTTCAAGTTTACTTCACGACGAAGGTCACCTTCAACTTTGATTGCATCCACTTCACGACGGATAGCATCTTCTTGATCTGATGTAAGATCACGTACACGAACATCTTCTGAGATTCCAGCAGCAGCCAAAATTTTCTTAGATGTTGCAAGTCCGATACCATAAACATAAGTCAATGAGATTACTACGCGTTTGTCATTTGGAATGTCAACTCCAGCAATACGAGCCATGTTTTCTCCTTTCTATCTTATCCTTGACGTTGTTTGTGTTTTGGATTTGCTGGGCAAATTACCATAACACGACCATTACGACGAATAACTTTACAGTATTCGCAAATTGGTTTGACCGATGGTCTTACTTTCATTTCTTATCCCTCCAAGTTTTTCGATTATTTAAAGCGGTAAGTGATACGTCCACGTGTCAAGTCATATGGACTCATTTCGACAGTAACACGATCTCCCGCTAAAATACGAATATAGTTTTTACGAATTTTACCAGAAACTGTTGCTAAAATCTGATGTCCATTTTCAAGTTCAACCGTAAACATTGCATTCGGCATTGTATCAACTACTTTGCCTTCAACTTCAATCACATCGTCTTTTGCCACGCAAAAGCACCTCCATAAATTTCGATTCGATGCCTCTAGACACAGAGACAACAATTATAAGTCAGACTATCTCAGTATAACATTTGTAGCGGATTTTTGCAAGTGTGAAAAACGCTTTATTTCAAATTTGTCAATACTTTTTCGATATCTGAGAAGACATCATTGATATCTTGATTACCTTCGATGTCATGAACCAAACCTTTGGCACGGTAGTGAGCAATGATTGGTTCCCCTTGAGCAATATTCACATCCAAACGACGTTTCACTGTCTCAGGTTTGTCATCTTCACGTTGGTAGTAATCTTCTTCTTTATAGTCAACTGGTGGGTTAAAGACCTTGTGGAAAGTTTCTCCAGTTACGCGGTGGATAATACGACCACTCAAACGTTCCAAGAGGCTGTCTGGATTTACTTCAATGTTGATGACACCTTCTAGTTCAATGCCAAGTTCAGCCAATGTTTTGTCCAAGGCATGAGCTTGTTCAATTGTACGTGGGTAACCATCCAACAAGAATCCTGTTTCTTTAATATCATCTTGTGAAAGACGTTCTTTTACGATCCCATTTGTAACTTCGTCAGGAACCAATTCACCCTTGTCAATGTATGACTTGGCAAGAACACCCATTTCAGTTTGATTTGCCATAGCAGCACGGAACATATCACCTGTTGAGATATGTGCAACATGGAATTGTTCTACGATTTTTGCTGCTTGAGTTCCCTTACCTGCACCAGGTAAGCCCATAATCAAAAGATTCATGATTAGATCTCCTTATTTTATTTTTAAATAGAAGCAAAAAGTCTTTTCACCCCTATTTAAAAACAAAATAGAAGAGGGGAGACCAAACTCTCACTAATGTTAGAGTTAAACCTCCACTCCCTCAGCATTTACTGATTCTGTAAATACTTTTATTCTGTTCTGTCCATGAAACCAACATACTTACGTTTCAATAGGTAACCTTCCAATTGTTTGATTCCTTCAATACCTGTAGAGATAATGATCAAAAGACTGGTTCCTCCAAAAGCAACTGCTTCTGAAAGTCCGAAAACATCTTTTGCTACAATCGGTAAAATGGAAATCACACCAAGGAAGAGGGAACCAACCGTTGCAAGACGACGAAGAAGCTTAGACATATATTCTTCTGTACCTTTACCAGGACGAACTCCATGGATATAGGCACCGCTCTTTTGTAGGTTCTCTGCCGCTTTTTCAGGATTAATCTGCACAAACGTATAGAAGAATGTAAAAAGAATAATCAATAAAGCATACATAGCAATACCAGTTGGTGAAGTTGTTGCCAGCATTTCTTGTGCTGTTCTTACCCAAGCCCAATCATGACCTGTAGCGCTCAAAAACTGAAGAATAGCCGCAGGCGCTGCAGTAATCGAACTTGCAAAGATAACAGGGATAACACCAGCAGGATTTACCTTCAAAGGAAGGTAAGAGCTAGATGGAGCACCTTGTGCAACCTTAGTATATTGGATTGGAATTTTGTATTCTGCTTGTTGAACATAAGTTGTAAAATAAATGATCAACAATACAGTAATAATCAAAATGATTACGAAAATGATAGATGAGTTGATACGGCTACTTGGGACGTTTACAAAGTAGTCCACATAGATGCCCTGAATCATCTCTGGAATTGAAGCAACAATCCCTGCAAAGATAATCATAGAAACACCATTACCGTATCCCTTATCTGTAATTTGCTCTCCCAGCCAAGTAACAATCATGCTACCAGCTGTTAAGATGATACCAATCATGATAAAGACTTGTGGAGTAAGAGCTGTTTTCAACAATTGAGCTCCAGCCAAAGTATTAAAACCAGCTGTAATCCCGATAGATTGCACAAAGGCTAAAACAAGAGCAATATAACGAGTAGCTTGATTTAATTTTCTTCGACCTACTTCCCCTTGTTTTCCCCACTCTACAAATTTGGGTAAAATATCCATTTGTAAGAGTTGGACAACGATAGAGGCCGTAATGTAGGGGCTAACACCAAGAGCAAAAACTGAGAAGTTTTTCATGGCATTCCCTGACACCAAGCTCAACATGTTTAAGAAGGATAATCCACTTAAAGCATTCAAGCTATTGGCATTCACACCTGGAACTGTAATGCTAGTTCCGATACGAAAGACCAAAACGATAAAAATTGTGAATAAAATTTTTGATCGAACCTGCTTGACTTTAAGAGCTTCTCTTAATAATTTAAAAAACATAGGTCACCTCTCTTAGATGACTTCTACTGAACCACCTTTAGCAGTGATAGCTTCTTCAGCTGATTTAGAGAATTTAGCTGCTTTCACAGTCAATTTCTTAGTCAACTCACCGTTACCAAGAATTTTAACACCTGATTTTTCAGCTTTAACAATTCCTGCTTCGATAAGAACAACTGGAGTAACTTCAGCACCATCTTCAAAGACGTTCAATTGGTCAAGGTTCACAATTGCGTATTCTTTAGCGTTGATGTTAGTGAATCCACGTTTTGGAAGACGACGGAACAATGGAGTTTGTCCACCTTCAAAACCAAGGCGAACTCCGCCACCGCTACGAGCTTTTTGACCTTTTTGACCACGACCAGATGTTTTACCGTTACCTGATGAAGTACCACGACCAACGCGGTTACGTACTTTACGAGAACCTTCTGCAGGTTTCAATTCATGAAGTTTCATTTTTATTTTCTCCTCTTTTGTAAAATGCTAGCGCCGATAAGGGAGAAAAGGTTGTCTCCCCCATCAACTCGCCTATACGACGTCATCATAGATGACTATATCTAGTTTTAGGGGATGGTATAGTGCACATCCCCTAAAAATTCATTAGTTTACTTCTTCAACTGTTACTAAGTGAGATACTGCAGTGATCATACCACGGATAGCAGCGTTATCTTCTTTAATAACAGAGCTGTTCAATTTGCCAAGTCCAAGTGCTACAACAGTTTTACGTTGTGATGGAATGCGTCCGATTGGAGACTTAGTCAAAGTAATTTTAATTTGAGCCATTTTATCCCCTTTCTTATGCCAAATCAGAAACTGAAATACCACGAAGGGCAGCAACTTCTTCAGCGCGTTTCAATTGTTTCAAACCTTCAACAGTTGCACGAACAATGTTGATTGGAGTGTTAGAACCAAGTGATTTAGATGTAATATCTGCCACACCTGCCAATTCCACAACGGCACGAACTGCACCACCAGCGGCTACTCCAGAACCTTCTACAGCAGGTTTCAACAATACTTTAGCTCCACCGAACTCTGAAAGAACTTCGTGTGGGATTGTTGTTCCAACCATAGGAACTTCGATCAAGTTTTTCTTAGCATCATCTACTGCTTTACGGATTGCTTCTGGAACTTCTTGAGCTTTACCAGTACCAAATCCTACGCGACCGTTGTGATCACCAACAACAACAAGAGCTGCGAAACGAAGACGACGTCCACCTTTAACAACTTTTGTAACACGGTTGACAGCAACTACGCGTTCTTCTAATTCAACTGCATTGTCTTTAAATGCCATTTTCTAGTGTCCTCCTATTAGAATTTCAATCCGTTTTCACGAGCTGCATCAGCCAAAGCTTTCACACGTCCGTGATATAGATATCCACCGCGGTCGAACACCACTTCTGAAATACCTTTAGCGTTTGCACGTTCTGCAACGAGTTTACCGACAGCAACGGCTTGTTCAGTTTTAGTTCCTTTTGAAACTTCTTTGTCAAGAGTTGAAGCACTTGCGAGCGTTACACCCGCTACGTCATCAATCACTTGAGCGTAGATGCCTGTATTAGAACGGAATACGTTCAAACGTGGGCGATCAGCAGTTCCAGAGAGTTTTCCGCGAACGCGACGGTGGCGTTTTTGGCGGAGTTTGTTTTTATCTGGTTTTGAAATCACAGTTTTCACCTCTTTAGTTTTAAATCGTGTGCTATGCACAAAGTTGGAAAATAGGTTGGTGGTTGAGAATCAACCACTCAACATTATTTACCTGTTTTACCTTCTTTACGGCGAACGAATTCACCAACGTAACGAATACCTTTACCTTTATATGGTTCTGGTGAACGAAGGCTACGTACGTAAGCAGCTGTTTGACCAACTACTTCTTTTGAAATTCCGCTAACAACGATTGTTGTTGGGTTTGGAAGTTCAAAAGTAATTCCTTCTGGAGCTTCAACTTCGTCTGGATGAGATTTACCAACAGCCAAAACAAGTTTAGATCCTTGAAGTTGTGCACGGTAACCAACCCCGCGCATTTCAAGTTCTTTCTTGAATCCTTCTGATACACCAACAACCATGTTGTTCAAAAGGGCACGAGTAGTTCCGTGGATAGTTTTCATTTCTTTTGAATCGTTTGGACGGTGAAGAGTTACTTCAGTACCTTCCACACGGATTTCAATATCTTTTGAGAACTCACGAGTAAGTTCTCCTTTAGGTCCTTTTACAGTTACAACGTTGTCATTGTTAGTGATTTCAACACCAGCAGGCAACACGATAACTTTATTACCAATACGTGACATGTTTATTTTCTCCTGTTAAATTGTCAGGCCAGAATGGCCAGTTTTCACGGGGTTAAGATACTTGTTTAGCTCAAGAGCTGAACTGAACACGCTCTAAGAACTGTGCAAAATAGATAAGTTGACTTGTTTGTAAACAAACTTCTCCAACTTCCTAATTTTGCTTTGTTCTTTACGAGCTTTGTATCTTGATTTTACCAAACGTAAGCGATAACTTCTCCACCAACATTCTTTTGGCGAGCTTCTTTATCAGTAAGCAAACCTTCAGAAGTTGAAAGGATAGCAATTCCAAGTCCGTTAAGAACTTTTGGAAGGTCTTCACGTTTTTTGTAGACACGAAGTCCTGGTTTAGAAACACGTTTCAAGTTAGTGATAACTTTTTCACCGTTTGGTCCGTATTTAAGGAATACACGGATGATGCCTTGTTTGTCATCTTCGATGATTTCAACGTTTTTTACAAAACCTTCGCGTTTAAGGATTTCAGCAATCCCTTTTTTGATGTTTGATGCAGGTACTTCAAGTACTTCGTGTTTCGCTTGGTTAGCGTTACGAATACGAGTTAGGAAGTCTGCGATTGGGTCAGTCATAACCATTTTGTTTTTCTCCTCTTACTAGTAGTTTGCAAGTTGCACTTGCTAGTTAATACATGATACAAAGAGCGTAACATCAAGAGCAAAAATAGGCAATTTGATGTAGGAGCGAAGCTCCAAAGAAAATTGGTCTTTTTTGCCAAAGCTGTAGCTCGTGTTCAAATTGGCAAGCCCAACTGAACCCGAGCTAAACTCTGTGTGAAAAAGATAAACTTTCCTAGAAACTTCAGTTTCTTCGTCAAGTTTCCTATTTTCACTTAGAGTTTTGACGCCCTTGATATCTTAAATTACCAAGATGCTTTTGTTACACCAGGGATTTGTCCTTTGTAAGCTAATTCACGGAAGCAAACACGGCAAAGTTTAAATTTGCGGTAAACTGAATGTGGACGACCACATTTTTCACAACGAGTATAAGCTTGAGTAGAGAACTTCGCTGGACGTTTGTTCTTAGCAATCATTGATTTTTTAGCCATTAGATTTACCTCCTATATTATTTTGCAAAAGGCATTCCAAGGCCTGTAAGCAATGCACGTGACTCTTCGTCAGTGTTAGCAGTTGTTACGATAACGATGTCAAGACCACGAGTTTTGTCAACGTCATCGAAGTTGATTTCTGGGAAGATCAATTGTTCTTTCACACCAAGTGTGTAGTTTCCACGTCCATCAAATGATTTTGTTGGAACACCATGGAAGTCACGTACACGTGGAAGTGAAACTGAAACCAATTTATCCAAGAATTCGTACATACGTTCACCACGAAGGGTAACTTTTGCACCGATCGCAACACCTTCACGAAGACGGAAGCCGGCGATTGATTTTTTAGCTTTAGTGATAAGTGGTTTTTGACCTGAGATAAGTGCCAATTCTTCAGCAGCTTTTTCAAGGCTTTTAGCGTTTGATACAGCTTCACCAACACCCATGTTCAAAACGATCTTATCTACTTTAGGCACAGCCATCACTGATGAGTAGTTGAATTGTTCTGTCAAAGCAGGAACTACTTCATTAAGATATTTTTCTTTTAAACGATTTGCCATTATACTTCTCCTTTCCTTCGTGATTAATCAAGCACTTCGCCTGATTTTTTGTTGTAGCGAACTTTTTTACCGTCTACAAATTTGTAACCAACACGACCAGCTACACCATTTTTGTCCAAAACTTGAACGTTTGATACGTGGATAGCTGCTTCTTTCTCGATGATACCACCTTGAGGAAGCTCGTTAGTTGGACGTTGGTGTTTCTTAACGATGTTAACACCTTCAACGATAACTTTGTTTACTTTTGGAAGGGCAGTAAGGACAACAGCTTCTGTTCCCTTATCTTTACCAGCGATTACGCGAACTTTGTCGCCTTTTTTTACAAACATTAGGTTTCTCCTTGATTTTTCTTACGCCCATAAGGGCACCCTGGAGGCAAATCCAGGGGACTAGTTTGTTTCTAAAATTTAAAGTACTTCTGGAGCAAGTGACACGATCTTCATGAAGCCACCTTCACGCAATTCACGTGCAACTGGGCCAAAGATACGTGTTCCGCGAGGAGTTTTGTCTTCACGGATGATAACTGCTGCGTTTTCGTCAAATTTGATGTATGAACCATCAGCACGACGAGCACCTGATTTAGTACGAACGATAACTGCTTTAACAACGTCACCTTTTTTAACCGCACCACCAGGAGTAGCTTGTTTTACAGATGCCACGATAACATCACCGATGTTTGCAAATTTACGTCCTGAACCACCAAGAACTTTGATAGTCAAGATTTCGCGAGCACCGCTGTTGTCTGCGACTTTCAAACGAGTTTCTGTTTGAATCATTTCAGTTTTCTCCTTTCAGGTTTGATTAGATGATGACCGCTTCTTCAACAACTTCTACAAGACGGAAACGTTTTGTAGCTGAAAGCGGACGAGTTTCCATGATACGTACAATATCGCCTTCTTTGGCAACATTGTTTTCATCATGAGCTTTGTATTTTTTAGAGTAGTTAATACGTTTACCATAGACTGGGTGGTTACGTTTTGTTTCAACTACAACTGTGATTGTCTTGTCCATTTTGTCAGATACAACACGTCCAACAAGAACTTTACGATTATTGCGTTCCATTGAAATTTCTCCTTCCCTAGTCTATTATTTCGCTTCAGATTGAACTGTTTTGATACGAGCGATTTGTTTTTTAACTTCTTTCAAGCGAGCTGTTTGTTCCAATTGACCAGTAGCAGCTTGGAAACGAAGTTCAAACAATTCTTTTTTCAATTCGTTTTCGCGCTTCGCGAGTTCTTCTTGAGAAAGACCACGAAGTTCTTTAACAAATTCTTTTACTTCATTAAGTTTCATGCCTTCTCCTTATTCTGCTTCACGTTTTACGAATTTACATTTAACTGGCAATTTGTGGCTAGCAAGACGAAGCGCTTCGCGTGCAATCTCTTCAGATACACCAGCGATCTCGAACATAACTTTACCACGTTTAACTGGTGCTACCCAACCTTCAGGTGCCCCTTTACCAGATCCCATACGCACACCGATAGCTTTAGCAGTGTATGATTTGTGTGGGAAGATTTTAATCCAAACTTTACCACCACGTTTCATGTAACGAGTCATGGCGATACGAGCAGCTTCGATTTGGCGGTTAGTGATCCAGTGGCTAGTTGTAGCTTGAAGACCGTATTCACCGAATGCTACTTCTTTTCCACCTTTTGCTTCACCGCGCATTTTTCCACGGAATTCACGACGGTGTTTAACACGTTTAGGTACTAACATTGGTTATTTACCTCCTTTAGTGTTTTTGCGAGCTGGAAGAACTTCACCACGGTAGATCCATACTTTAACACCAAGTTTACCGTATGTAGTATCTGCTTCTTCCCAAGCGTAATCGATATCTGCACGAAGTGTGTGAAGTGGAACAGTTCCTTCAGAGTATCCTTCAGCACGGGCGATATCTGCACCGTTCAAACGACCTGATACTTGAGTTTTGATTCCTTTAGCTCCAGCACGCATTGCACGTTGGATTGCTTGTTTTTGTGCACGACGGAAAGCAACACGTTGCTCCAATTGACGAGCAATTCCTTCACCTACAAGGTGAGCATCCAAATCAGGTTGTTTGATTTCGATGATGTTGATGTGTACTTGTTTTCCAGTCAATTTGTTAAGTTTTGCACGGAGTGCATCAACGTTAGCACCACCTTTACCGATAACCATACCTGGTTTAGCAGTGTGAAGTGAAACGTTAACTTTGTTTACTGCGCGTTCGATTTCGATAGTTGAAACTGCTGCGTCAGCAAGTTCTTTTTGAACGAATTTACGGATTGCAAGATCTTCATGAAGGTAATCCGCGTATTCTTTTTCAGCATACCATTTGGCATCCCAATCACGGATGATGCCGACACGCATACCAATTGGATGTACTTTTTGACCCACGATTTTACCTCCTTATTTTTCTGCAACAGCTACAGTGATGTGAGCTGTACGTTTGTTGATTGGTGAAGCTGAACCTTTCGCACGTGGACGGAAACGTTTCATAGTTGGTCCTTCGTTTGCGAATGCTTCAGATACTACCAAGTTAGCTTTATCCAAACCAAAGTTGTTTTCAGCGTTAGCTACAGCTGAGTTCAAAACTTTCAAGATGATTTCAGCAGCTTTGTTTGGAGTGAATGTCAAGATTGCGATTGCATCGGCTACGCTTTTACCACGGATGTTATCAAGAACAAGACGTGATTTACGAGGTGAAACACGTACTGTACGAGCCATTGCTTTAGCTGAAGTAATTTCTGCCATTTATGTTCTCCTTATTTTCTACGTGTTTTCTTGTCGTCTGCAGCGTGACCTTTGTAAGTACGAGTTGGTGCAAATTCACCAAGTTTGTGACCTACCATGTCTTCTTGGATGTAAACAGGTACGTGTTTACGTCCGTCATAAACTGCAATAGTGTAACCAATGAAACTTGGGAAGATCGTTGAACGACGTGACCAAGTTTTAATAACTTTTTTCTTTTCGTCGTTAGCTTGAGCTTCAACTTTTTTCATCAAATGCTCATCGACGAAAGGTCCTTTTTTAAGACTGCGTCCCATTTTTATATTTTCTCCTTTAAATGTTGTACCACAGCGGCTTGCACTCACATGGAGCGCTACCGAGCTGGCGGATTTACTAGTTGCTTAAGCGACTAGTTTAATATTATTTCTCGTTGCGACGACGAACGATAAGTTTGTCAGATTTCGCTTTCTTGTTACGAGTTTTAAGACCAAGAGCAGGTTTGCCCCATGGAGTAGATGGTGCTTTACGACCAACTGGTGCTTTACCTTCACCACCACCGTGTGGGTGATCGTTAGGGTTCATTACAGAACCACGAACTGTTGGGCGGATACCTTTCCAACGGCTACGTCCTGCTTTACCAAGGTTTACAAGTCCATGTTGTTCGTTTCCGACAACACCAACTGTAGCACGGCAAGTTCCAAGAATCATACGTACTTCGCCAGATTGAAGACGAACAAGAACGTATTTACCTTCAGAACCCAATACTTGAGCAGAAGCTCCAGCAGCACGTACCAATTCACCACCACGACCTGGTTTCAACTCGATGTTGTGGATCAAAGTACCAACTGGGATGTTAGCAAGTGGAAGAGCGTTTCCGACTTTGATATCTGCTTCTGGACCTGAAATGATACGTTGACCTACTTCAAGACCTTTTGGAGCGATGATGTACGCTTTCACACCGTCAGTGTAGTGTACAAGAGCGATGTTTGCAGAACGGTTTGGATCGTACTCGATTGTTTTAACAACTGCTTCAACGTTGTCTTTGTTACGTTTGAAGTCAACCAAACGGTAGAAACGTTTGTGTCCACCACCTTGGTGACGAACTGTGATACGACCGTTGTTATTACGACCAGCCTTGCTCTTCAATGCAACAAGCAATGATCTTTCAGGAGTGCTTGTTGTGATTTCAGCGAAATCCAAAGAAGTCATATTACGGCGACCGTTTGTTGTTGGTTTATAAACACGAATTCCCACGATATTTCCTCCTTAGATTATTCAGCTTCAGCAGCAAACAACTCGATTGCTTTTGAATCAGCTGTAAGTGTGATGATAGCTTTTTTAGTTTTGTTAGTAAAACCAGTGTAACGTCCAACACGTTTAGCTTTTGGTTTTACGTTGATTGTGTTAACGTTGGCAACTTTAACACCTTCGAAAGCAGCTTCAACAGCTTGCTTGATCAAAAGTTTGTGTGCACGAGTGTCAACTTCAAATACATATTTTCCTGCTTCAAGTTGAGCCATTGAGCTTTCAGTGATGACAGGTTTTTTGATAACATCATACAAATTCATTATGCAAGAACCTCCTCGATTTTAGAGATAGCTGCTTGAGTAACAAGAAGTTTGTCACTATTTGCGATGTCAAGAACACTTGCAGTTGTAGCAGTCGCAACTTTCACGTTTGGAAGGTTACGAGCTGAGAGAGCTGCGAATTCGTTTCCTTCTTCAAGAATAACAAGGACTTTAGAATCGATGCTCAAAGCTGCAAGAACTTTTGCAAATTCAGCAGTTTTTGGAGCTGTGAATTCAAGAGAATCAACGGCTACAAATTTATTTTCAGCAACTTTTTCTGAGTAAACAGATTTAAGCGCAAGGCGACGAACTTTTTGAGGAAGTTTGTACGCATAGCTACGTGGAGTTGGTCCGAAGACGATTCCACCACCACGCCATTGTGGAGAGCGGATAGAACCTTGACGAGCACGTCCAGTTCCTTTTTGACGCCATGGTTTGCGTCCGCCACCTGAAACAGCTGAGCGGTTTTTAACTGCGTGAGTTCCTTGACGAAGGCTAGCACGTTGGCTGATGATCACATCAAACACAACAGATTCATTTGGTTCGATACCAAAGATTGCATCATTAAGAACAACTTCGCCCGCTTGTTTACCAGTTTGGTCGAATAATGTTACATTTGCCATTTTGACTGTATTCCCCTTTCCTTATTATTTACCAGCTTTAACTGCTGATTTGATAGTGATAAGAGATTTCTTAGCACCTGGTACGTTACCTTTGATAAGGATAACGTTCTTTTCTGGAACAACTTGTACAACTTCAAGGTTTTGAATTGTTACACGGTCGCCACCCATACGTCCTGCAAGGTTTTTACCTTTGAATACGCGGTTAGGTGCAACAGGTCCCATAGAACCTGGACGACGGTGGTAACGAGAACCGTGAGCCATTGGTCCACGTGATTGTCCGTGGCGTTTGATAACACCTTGGAAACCTTTACCTTTAGAAGTACCAGTTACGTCAACAACGTCTCCAGCTGCGAATGTTTCAACTGTGATTTCAGCACCAACTTCCAAGCCTTCAACGTTTTTGAATTCACGAATGAAGCGCTTAGGAGCCGTGTTAGCTTTCGCTACATGTCCTTTAGCAGGTTTGTTGCTCAATACTTTGCGTTTGTCATCGAAACCAACTTGGATAGCGTTGTATCCGTCTGTTTCAACAGTTTTAACTTGAAGAACAACGTTTGGAGTTGCTTCAATAACTGTTACAGGGATCAATTCGCCAGCTTCAGTGAAGATTTGAGTCATTCCCACTTTTTTCCCTAAGATTCCTTTTGTCATGAGAAAATAGTTCCTTTTCTATATTTTTTATTCAAAAAGTTTTTAACGAGCGTTTTTTATGCTCAAGGTATCAAGCTTTAGATTAAAGTTTGATTTCTACGTTTACACCACTTGGAAGATCCAATTTCATCAAAGCATCAACTGTTTTTTGAGTTGGGTTAACGATATCGATCAAACGTTTGTGTGTACGCATTTCAAATTGTTCGCGAGAATCTTTATATTTGTGAGTCGCACGAATGATTGTGTAGAGGCTACGTTCAGTTGGAAGTGGGATTGGACCCGCAACTTGTGCACCTGTACGAGTAGCTGATTCTACGATTTTTGCAGCCGCTGTGTCAAGCGTACGGTGTTCGTAAGCTTTCAAACGGATACGGATTTTTTTGTTTGCCATCTTTTTCTCCTTTTCGTCTATTTAAGATAATAGGCTAGCTCCACAAGAAAACCGACGCGGTGTTGCGTGGCAATGCAACCGAGCGTGTCGCAACCTCTTGCATCAAAGCTAAGGCTGTAATTTACAGCACCATAATAGAATAACACAAAGCCCCTGCGATTGCAAGGGATTTGTTGCTGTTTTTTTAAAATTTTTAACATGAAAATGTTTTCTTTTTCGACAGGTCATTTATTTAAGTATTTTATAGAAGAAAGTTACTCTCTCTTCACCTGTTCATAGCTTTCTTTTCCGTCATTAAGCTTGTCCCAAATCACTACTTGCCCACTTTTGAGAGATTTTTGCACATCGATAATTCGTTGATTGGAAGAACCTCGAAACTGGAGCATGAGATTTCTCTTAGTTCGATCGTATCGTCCATCGACAAGAATGTCAATCAATGATAAGAGTTCCAGTTTATCTGGAGTTTCCAACAACATTTCTTCCCATGTATAGCCCGTCCAGGACCAGATGTCTTTGTCTGGCAATTCCTTCCGGATACGTTTCACGAGTGGCAAAAGGATTCCTGTATTAAGGAAGGGTTCTCCTCCTAATAAAGTCAAGCCTTGAACATAAGGTTGAGCGAGATCTTCCATGATCTGTTCTTCTAATTCTGCTGTATAAGGAATGCCAGCATTAAAAGACCAAGTCGCAACATTATAACATCCCTCGCAGTGAAACATGCAACCTGATACATAGAGGGAGTTACGCACACCCTCTCCATCTACAAAGTTGAAGGCCTTGTAATCAATAATCCGCCCTTGACTGAGTTCTTCGCTTTTCCATTCTTGTGGTTTTGGATTATTCATTCGCTACCTCTATCCAATAACGCTCGACTCCATTACGAACATCCTCAAGGAGCCCACCATTTGCTAAAATGACTGCTCTGCTAGCAGGATTATTCACGCTACAGGTCACAAGCGTTCTCTTGATGTTCTTTTCCTTAGCAACTTGCAAGCCCTGACGGAGAGTTTCCTTAGCATAACCCTTGACTCTTTCTGATGGACGAATGGAGTAGCCAATGTGACCAGCATAATTCAATAAACCCTCATTCAGTCTCAATCGCAGATTCAAAAATCCTAGAGCACGGCCTACATCATCAAATGATACAAATTGAATAGAAGGAACACGATTTTCAGGCAAGTTTATTCCCATCTCTTTTTGCATATTTGTTTCCAACCATTCTTCATACACAAAGTTCTCTGTATCCCAAAATCCTCCATCATGGGCTGATTGGTTCTTTTCAAACTCTGCCATCATCTCTAAAACTGTTTCTTTATCTGCTAATCTTGGTCTGCGTAGTTCCATCCTTACCTCCCACTAAGAGAAAAGCGAGAGCTGACTCTCACTTTTATTTCTTCTTATTCTTATTTAAAAATTGTTCTCTGAGGTTGAGCAAGCGTTCTTTTTTACCAGCTACACCTTTAGAGTGTTTCTCGTGATAACGGGTCACTTGTGCACGCCCCTTATCGTCTAATTGATATTTTCCCATTTCAGTTCTTTCTAATTGGTTACTTGATGGCCAGCTATTTTAATCGTTGAGCCATTCATATGTTTGACACGCGCAGCGATTTCCTTGTGACGTCCATTGACCATAGGTCTCGCTTGAGGATTGCCTAGATAGCCACAAGTCCGTTTCACAACATCTACTGTTTTAGGGTCGCTATTTCCACAGTTTGGACAAGCAAATCCTCTCTCAGTTGGTTCAAAATCCCCTTCAAAGTCACACTTGTAGCAACGGTCAATTGGTGTATTGGTACCTAAATAGCCGACACGGTCATAGGCATAGTCCCAGACAGCTTCCAAGGCCTTTGGATTTTGCTGAAGGACTGGATACTCACAGTAATGGATGAAACCACCTGACGCACCTGCTTCTGGATAGACTTTCTCAAAGTCTAATTTTTCAAACGGTGTTGGATTTTTACGAACATCGTAGTGGAAAGAATTGGTGTAGTATTCCTTGTCCGTAATATCAGGAATAGAGCCGAACTTTTCTGTATCTAGTCGGCAGAAACGGTCTGTCAAACTTTCAGATGGTGTTGAGTAGATAGAGAAATGGTAGCCATATTGGTCAGACCACTCTTCTACACGGCGTTTCATATCTCGAATAATGTCTAGCGTGAATTCCTTAGCATCTGGATTGCTTTCCCAGCTATTACCAAAGAAAACAGTCGCCACTTCGTACAAACCGATATAGCCTAGCGAAACTGTGGCACGACGATTCTTAAAGAGCTGGTCAACACTTTCTTCTTTACCTAGACGATGGCCAAAAGCACCGTACTGATAGAGGATAGGAGCATTGGCTGGTGTCGCCTCTTTAGTGCGTTCGACACGATAAACAAGAGCATCTTCAGCGATGTTCATACGTTCGTTGAAGATTTCCCAGAACTTATTCATGTCACCCTCAGACTCGAGAGCAATACGAGGCAGGTTAACCGTCACAACACCCAGATTCATGCGACCTGAATTAACCTCGACACCATTCTCATCCTTCCATCCTTGAAGGAAAGAACGACAACCCATAGGAACTTTGAAAGAACCTGTCAACTCAACAATCTTATCATAGGACAAAACATCTGGGTACATCCGTTTGGTTGCGCACTCTAGGGCCAACTGCTTGATGTCGTAGTTGGGTGTCCCTTCCTCTAAGTTGAGTCCTCTTTTCAGCGTAAAGATGAGTTTAGGGAATATGGCTGTTCGATGTTCCGAACCCAGACCTTTGATCCGGATGTTCAGGATAGCTTTTTGAATTTCCCGTTCAAAACGACTAGTTCCTAGACCAAAACCTAGTGAAGTAAAGGGCGTTTGGCCATTTGAAGTGAAGAGAGTGTTGATTTCATACTCAAGAGATTGCATAGCATCATAGATGTCTTTTTGCGTTTTCTTCCAGGCATAATCTTCCCGCTTTTCAGGCAAGACCCACTCTTCTGCATCTTTGAGGTGTTTTTGGTAATTTTTCTCTGCGTACGGCGCCAAGACTTCATCGATACGGTCAGCTGAACATCCCCCGTACTGGCTAGAAGCAACGTTGGCAATGATTTGGGAAATCTGAGCTGTTGCAGTCTGGATAGACTTAGGACTTTCTACCTCTGCATTCCCAATCTTAAAACCATTTTCCAACATCCCCTTGAAATCAATCAAACAGCAGTTGGTCATAGGTGTATAGGGACTGTAGTCCAAATCGTGATAGTGGATATCCCCTTTTTGGTGGGCATTGGCTACGTGCTTAGGAATCATTTGCAGTCCGATTGATTTCCCAACAATCCCTGCTGTCAAATCACGCTGGGTGTTGAAGACATCGCTGTCTTTATTAGCATTTTCATTGACAACTGCTTGGTCTTTGTTGAGAAGCTTATGGATACTAAAGTTAATATCTGTCGCTTTTGAGCGCTCAAAATCCCTCTGTGTTCGATAAGTAATATACTCCTCAGCCAGTGCATATTCTTTGGCTTCAAGCAGTTCATGTTCTACGATATTTTGAATTTCGTAAATCTTAACCCCCTGTGGAAAGCGACTATGAATTTCTGTGACAATTCGCTCGGTCAGAGCATTTAGGCGTTTTTCGACCAAGGGTGTCACATCCATAACCTTGTCTGCCGCCTTGTGGAGAGCCTTGTCAATCTTGTCCACATCAAATACAACACGTCTCCCATCTCGTTTCTCGACGAAGAGAGTTGGCAAAATTGTAATTTTTTCTTCTAGTGCAATCATATGCATGCTCTTTTCTAAAATGTTCTTTCTAAAAAGTATTATACCACTCTAAAAAGAAAAATCAATATCTTGTGTTAAAAATCCTAAAATTTTTAAAAATACACAAGATATTGATTTTGTTATTTAATTTTATAGACTTTAAACTCTGAGTAATCAGTCTTTACTTGTTGGTAATTTTCTTTTAAGAGTGTCTCCGCCTCAGACCAGAGAGCCACCTTGTCGTTTACCACAATCATCTTAGGTTGGTTTTCTTTCAAGTCATGAATCAAGGTAGTTTTGTTTTCTTCTGTATTCGTATAAAGAAGAGGTGATGGGAACATGGATCCAGCCAAACGCTGGCTTTCTTTATACATTTGAACATGTGAATCCCAAATATAAATTTGGTCTTCCTCACTCGTCTCTTGTTTGACTCTGTCTACTACTTGATGTTGTTCTTTATAAGAAGCTGGATGCAAGACAAAACGAGCCACAAAAGGAATAGCAATCAGATAAACCACCACTAGGATCGGTAGGTAGAGATTTCCCTTCATGAATTTTTTCCATAGAGTAGGAACATCTTCTCTTCTCCGACGACGAGCTCCCCTAGCTGAATGTTTCCCACGAATACTGGTCATCAAAAGAAGGAGTAAAAATGGAAGGATTAGAATCAAACACGAACCGTGAAGAGGTTCTTGAGAAAAAAGCAACAAGGCTAATACAAATATGAAAGCAAAACTAGCTGGTACTGAAATAACATATAATCTTGATGCCTTTGATTGGAACAAACCTAGAAAAACAAGGAAGAGAGCTCCTAAACCAAAGGTCAACAAACCATAGAATACAACATTATCCATTAGTTGGGGATTGATAAAGACCTGAAGGGAATCAATCGGATATAAAAGACTTCCTAGAGCTTCTCCAAAGCCACCTGAAGCAAGAACATAATATCCTACTGGGTAAAAAATGAGAGAAAAGCCAAGTGCTGCTGCAAAAAACTGATAAACTCCATGAGCAAGGCGACCATGCCCAACATTAAAGACAAACAAACCAATTGTTACTACTGCAATAAAGAGAAGACTTGTAAGAGGCTCTATGAAAAATGATAGGGCCAAGAAAATCCCCAGACGTAGAAATCCCTTGTCATGGTTAGGAGTTGATAGATAAGCTGCTATGAACGAAAATCCTGCAAACAGAAATGGCAAAGCTAAAATCGTAGCATATCCTCCGCCAAAACCGAGACCGGATACCAAAATATAAAATATGGTTAGGAGTTGCTTGGCTTGTTCCCTTTGTCCCGTCAGATAGTCAGTTGAAGAAAAGAGGAAGTAACCTCCTCCTAAGAGGGCTAGCCATTCTACCAAGGCAAAAAGGATGCCTCCTTGGGTGATGTAAAGTAGCAAGTAATAAATAAGACCGTGACTTGCATAATAGCTACTGTAAAGCTGTCCTCCCTGATGTAAAGCCCACCCTATATACAAATCCTGCGCCTGAGAGGGACTTACCATATCTAAAAGTAAAGGTAGCACCACAGAAAAAACCGTTGCAATCGTACTTCCAATGATGAGTCTGAAAAACGGAAAAGCTACCTGTTCTTCTTTTTCTACATGAGATTCAAGGTTCCTATCCAATCTATTTTCAATCTCATTACTCTGTATCGTTTCGGATACTTCTTCTATTCTGCCATATACAGCCATGTCGTTTCTCCTATTCAATTTATCTGTCTTAGTATATCAAAAAGACCTAAAATTGTCAGCTTGCGATGGCTGTTTGAGCGATTTTTTGCATAGTTTCACAAAGGTTTCAATTTCCCGAAATCGGTGTAAATGCGTCTGTTTAAATGACATGATATAATCCAATTCTTTCTGAGTCAGCATCGTTCCTCCTATATCTTCTTATTCGTAAAAGGCAAGAAAAATAGGACTGGGTTGTATCCTAAGTCCTAGATTTCTTATAAGATAGGGGCGAATAACTGGGCAATTTCCTTAATCAATTTTTGATACCAGCTATTTTTTATCGTATGAGGGAAAATTTCTTGCGATGCTAAAAAAATCTCTTGAAAATCTTTTTGAATCTCAGTGATTGACTCCATTTTATATAGCAAAACTGCATTTTCATAGTGGTGAAGCAAACTTCTATAATCTAAGTTAATGGTCCCAACTACAGCAAAGTCCTTATCCACTAAGATTTGTTTACTGTGGATAAAGCCTGGACTATACTCAAAAATCCTTACTCCTGCTGACAACAAATCCGGATAGGCCCCTCTTGTAATCAGTTGGATTAATTTTTTATCCGGAATGAAAGGAGTCACGATGCGGACATCAACACCCCTCATGGCCGCATTTTTAATACTCTCTGTTAAGTCATAGTCAATAATCAAATAAGGTGTTGTGATATAGACTGAATCGGTAGCCTGATTAATCAAACTTTGATAGACTTTTTTCCCTACCTGGGTACGGAAGATGGGCTTGGGTCCACTACCGTAAGGAATGCAGAGCCCTTGGCTAGAACGAGGTTGATTTTCCAAGTGATACTGATCAAAATCACTGATTTCCCCACGATTGATGTACCAAGTCATCAAAAAGAGACGGGTTAGGGCCTTGACACCAGGACCATCTAAGCGAATCCCACTGTCCTTCCAATAGCCAAAGCGTTCTACATGATTGATGTACTCATCGGCTAAGTTAATGCCTCCTGTATAGGCTACCTGACCATCTATGACAAGGATTTTCCGATGGTCCCGATTGTTGTAAGCCACCGTCAAACGAGGAATCACCTTGTTAAATTTATGGGCTTCAATTCCTCGACTACGAAGCTGAATAGTATAGTCTCCGGGTAAAGTCGCCATACAGCCGATATCATCATAGAGCATCTTGACCTCTACACCCTGAGCTGCCTTTTGCTCTAGTATGTCTAGTATGCTATTCCACATTAGACCTTCTTCGACAATATAGTACTCTAGAAAGATAAACTTTTCAGCTTTCTGGAGGTCTTCCAACATATGTTGCCACATGCTTTCACCTGAAGAAAAGAATTGTGAGTCGGTTCGATCATATACATCGGCATTGCTATCCATACTTAACAAAGATTTGATAACTCCGTAAGCCGCCTTATCCTCTTCCTTCAATTTCTGGCGGAGAGCTTTACTGTTATCCTCCCGAAAATGCATGGAACCAAGTTTGTCCAACTGCTTGATTTCTTTTTTGGACAATCGCCTTTCACCAAACATCAGATAGAGCAAAGGACCAATAACAGGAACAAAGGTCACCACTAGCCACATTACCTTGCTTTCAGGCGCCATGGAACGATTGACAATCGCTACGATAGTCGCCATACTCATAAAGATTAAGAGAATGACCCATAGAATAGGGGCCATACGCCCTAAATAAAGAAAGAGACCAAAAACAAGACACAGTTCAAGCAGCATAATCGAAAGACTAAAGCCATACTTGGACATCAATAATTGAAATTTTCTATATTTCATATCCCCTCCTTGATATTTTGAATGCTAAAAACAAGTAATTGATACTAGTATAACTCAGTTATTCGATAGAAGGCAAGTATTTATAATCATTTTTCTGAGTAATCATAAAAGAGACCGAAAATTCCAGTCTCCTTCTAGTTTATTTTGATAAAACGATGCGATCAGACGCTTCTCTATCCATATCGTCGATAATCATCTGATTGCCATTGATTGTATAAATCTTGACATCATCACCAATAATCATGCGTTGATTAGCGGCGTCGAAACTAACCTGCTTGATTTCTTGTTCACCGTCAGTTTCTACCTGTGTCCAGGTACCAGTTGTTCCAGTTACCACTAAAGTGATACGGTCTCCTTCGTCCTGACCAGTATAAGTTCCATCAATATTAGTTGGTTGAGCCTCAGGCGCATTTTGTGAAGAACTTGTTGCTGCCTGATTCGTATTTTCTGCAGAAGATGAAGTAGCTTGTGATTGTTGAGTTTCTTGTGTTTGTGGTTGAGCTGCTGGTTGTTGAACCCGTTGCGCTCTTTGTGAACAAGCTACTAAGAGACTAAGACTTGCTAAAGAAGCAAGAGAAAGTGTGAATGTTTTTAATTTCATGATGAACTTCCTTTCTGCTACCAATTTAGAGAATGTTCCTTCTAACTGGCAGTTCCCCTAGTATAACAAGTTCAAAAAAGGAGGTCAATTTATCTGCTCATGCCCCAGTATGTGGCTCCGTACTTCTGAGATAAAATAGAGAGACCCTGTAATGAACAATAAATCCTGGCCATCTGCTCTTTCTTCAAAATTGCTAATAAATTCGCGATAAGAGGGAATTACATGGTAACCTGTTACATCTGTCTCATCCAAAGAACCTTGATAGTCAAAGCCGGTCACCTTGAGTTCTACCTGAGGCAAATTTTCAGTCAGATAACCCAACATCCCTTGATAATCCTTCCGTTTCAAGGCTCCAAATAGGATTTGAGGACGATATCCTCCCTGCTCTTTTTCTTTGATAAACTCAACCAAGCGAGCCAAGGCAGGGAGGTTATGGGCACCATCCAAGTATATCTGCGGACGAATACGCTCCAAGCGACCAGCCCAATGGGTCTGTTTCAAGGCCTTTCTTACAGCCTGTTCATCAACAACTTCCTTTCCTTCTCCCATAAAAAGAAGAAAAGTTTGCAACGCCAAGGCCGCATTCTCCTGCTGATAAGCTCCTTCTAAACCTATTTTCAGCTGTGAAAGATTCCCCAAAGAGCTTGAAAAATTGCCATTTAGCATTGAAAAATCCTGACCTGCCTGATAAAGGTCAACAGCTAAAGAGTCTGCTTTTTTCTGACAGACAAGTCTAGCTTCTAAAGGCAACTTAGCAATCACTGCCTTTTTACCAGCCTTGAAAATACCAGCTTTCTGCTCTGCAATTGCCTCTAGACTATCACCCAAGGTCTCCTGATGGTCTAGCCCGATGGAGGTGATGACAGCAATCTCTCCAGTTACTACATTGGTCGTGTCTAGTAAACCACCAATTCCCACTTCTAGTAAAAGCAAATCCACCGCTTGCTCTCTAAAATAGAGAAAAGCAATCGAGGTCAGCAATTCAAAAAAGGACAACTGATCATGGGTTTGCAGAAGGGTCTTTTCTATCTCCTTGACCTGATTAGCCAAACGGATGAAGTCTGCATCAGCTATTGGTTGCCCGTTAATGCAGATTCGGTCATTGATGGAGATGATATGAGGGGAGGTAAAGGTCGCAACTTTTTTGCCATGCGCCATAAATAACTCCCTCATAAAAGCAATGGTAGAACCTTTCCCATTAGTCCCAGTGACGTGGATAATAGGGTAAGACTGCTCAGGATTTCCTAGCAAATCTACCGCTTGTTGCATTCGGCCCAAGCCTGATCGAAAATTCAAACCAATCCGACTATGGAGCCATTCTTCTACTTCAAACATATACATCTCCTTAATTACAGGTTCAATCAACTGCCTCAATAAAGTCTCATAACTAACAAAAATGAGGTCAGGATTTTCGTCCCGACCTCTTACCTGGTTAGCTAATCACTAGCAACTATGGATATTAACGTGGGGTAAAATTCTCCCCAAATATTTCAACTCTTCTAATTTCTAGGAGTTGGGCTGATACAGTCTCCCAGACTTACTGACGGTTTTTATTTTTAGCGTCAGGCTAAAAACATCCCCCGGACTTACCAGTTCTCTCTTATTTAAAGGAACTGGGGTAAAAATGTTCACTGAACATTTTTACTCCTCCATAAAGCTGTTGAAGACTTCTTCAATCATGTTCCATTCGTCTTCTGAGTCTTCTGGGATTGGTTGCAATTCGCCTTCTGTTCCATCTTCGTTTTCGATGAATGAGTAAGCTTGGATTTCAACTTGTCCGTCTTCGTCTTCTTCTGCGTTAACTGGTACTAGAAGAACATAGTTTTTACCAAATTCTTCTTTTCCGTCAATCGTCAAAAGGATTTCAAACAAGGTTTCATTTCCTTGCTCATCTACTAGTGTAATTAATTCACGTTCTTCGTGGTCGTGGTTATGATCGTGTGACATAGCCTCTCCTTTGTATTAAAATTTTCTATCTAAATAATTTTGTAAAATCAGCTGAGCTGCTAACTTATCAATGACTTTCTTGCGCTTGTTACGGCTAATATCTGCTTGCTCAATCAACATGCGCTCTGCGGCAACTGTTGTCAAGCGTTCATCTTGATAGTCTACTGGTAAACCAAAAAGCTCTTCTAACTTTGCTCCGTATGCTTGACTAGCTTCCACGCGCGGTCCGCTTGTATTGTTCATATTTTTAGGCAAGCCCACTACAAATCGTTCCACCTTGTAAGTATCAACCAACTCCTTAACGCGGTCAAAACCAAATTGACCTTGCTCCTCATTGATTTGGATGATTTCAAGTCCTTGAGCTGTAAAACCAAGCGGATCGCTAATAGCCACCCCTACCGTTTTTGAACCGACGTCCAATCCCATAATTCTCATAGGTTATAGATCGACTCCTTGTCCTTTAAGGTAGTAGCGGACCAATTCTTCAACGATTTCATCGCGCTCATACTTACGGATTTGATTTCGTGCATTATTATAACGAGGAACGTAGGCAGGGTCTCCACTCAATACGTAACCTACGATTTGGTTAATCGGGTTATAACCCTTATCGTTCAACGAAGCATAAACATCAGTCAGAGTTTCGCTAATTTCTTTTTTATTGGAATCGTCCAATTTAAAACGTACTGTTTCTTCAGTAAATCCCATTCTAACACCCTCTTTCCTTAGAATAGTACCATTATAGCATAATTCCTTACGTTCTACAATTCAGGCAGTCTATTTATTTGGATTTTCTACTGTTCTGTCGCGCCATTTGCCAATCTGTCTGAAATATATTTGCTTGGTTCATTCTTCAAGAGATTTTCTAAACCAATATTCTTCAAATATTCTAACTGAGAAGCCTTCTTGACATCCAGAACTTGAAAGTCAAAACTAGTCGTTGTTTGAAGTTCGGTTGCGCTCAATAGTTTGGTTTCAAGCTTAAATCCTGCTAATTTACGAGCTTCTATAATAGCCTCATCCTTCTCCTCTGCCTCCAGAAGAGCTTTTTGAGTTTCTTCCACTCCATGTTGGTCGATATAAGTCTTCAACTCATCAGAAACTGGACGTTTTTGTTGAATCGTTAAGCTCAAAAAAGTCTTGTCCTTGTATGTAATGGTTTGGGTTTGCTGGCTACCATCATCTGACTTGGGCAAGACCAAAGTCTTGGTCACAACTGTATTCTTCTCAGCATTCTCAATAACTGGCAATGCAGACTGAAGCGTATCCTTTTCTGTTTTTGTAGCTGTTCCAGTTTCTTTTTTCTGTCCGCAACCAACCAGGACAAAAAGGAAAGCTAGACTAACAAGAACAATTTTTTTCATTTCTTTCTTCTTTCTTTTTGAAATTAAAATAAGACTGGGAGTTGCTCCCAGCCTTGATGTTTATAGAGCTGCACGCAAACGTGCTTCTGCATTTTCTACATTACGGACAGAGCGTGGTAGGAAGGCACGAATATCGTCTTCCTTATAGCCAACTTGCAGGCGTTTTTCATCCACAAGGATTGGGCTCTTTAAAATTCTCGGTGTTTCCATAATCAGATTGAGGACTTCATTGACGCTCAAATCTTCAATATCCACTCCAAGGGCTTTGGCATAGCGATTTTTAGACGAAACGATGCTGGCTATTCCGTTATCTGTTTTTGTCAGAATATCCAGTAATTCTTCTCTCGTAATTCCTTCTTTACCAAGGTTTTGTTCTTTATAACTTAACTGGTGGGCATTGAGCCAGGTTTTTGCTTTTTTACAGCTAGTACAACTTGAGACTGTATAAATTTTAATCATGTACCTACCCCTTTCGCTACATGTTACTATCAGTTTAGTCTATTATACCATAAAAAACATCCGACTTGCGACCTATTTTTAAATTTTTTTGACTTTTTTCGTCATTTTCGTACTTTTTTCTTGACAAAATGAAATTTACAGCCATTCTTGATATTTCTTGATATAAATTTTTTTCACAATTGTCACACTAATCATATACAAAATAATGATGAAAAGTAAAAAGATGAAATAAATCGGTTTTAATGGAGTTAGATGAAGTAGGATTGCGAGTGGACTGTAGGGAAGGAAGGTCACAAAGGCTGCAGCCAATAAGGTTGTCACAAGGACTAGCCAAGCCGGACGACTTTGTAAAAAGGGAATTTTGGCTGAACGCAGCATATGGATAACCATGGTCTGTGACCACATGGACTCGATAAACCAACCTGTCTGAAACAAGACAATAAATCCTACGGCAGACTCTGCCCCATGAACATAAGCTTGACCTGTCGTCATGGGTACAATGATAAAATAGAGCAAAATAAAGGTCAAAATATCAAAGGCAGAAGAGATAGGCCCCATCCAAACCATGAAACGTGTGATGGACTTAGCTTCCCAGGTATGTGGATTTCTCAAAAAATCTTTATCCACCTTGTCAAAAGGTAAGGCAATACAAGACAAATCATAGACTAGATTTAGGATAATCAAATGAACTGGTGCCATTGGTAAAAATGGTAAAAAGATTCCAGAGACCAATAGGGATAAAATATTTCCAAAATTAGAACTCACTGTCATTTTGATATATTTGGTCATATTGGCATAGACCTTACGCCCTTCAACAAGTCCTTTTTCCAGAACCATGAGATCCTTATCAAGTAGAATAACATCAGCTGTTTCTTTGGCAATATCTACTGCTGTATCAACAGAAATCCCCACATCTGCAACTTTCATAGAAGGAGCATCATTGATCCCATCTCCCATATAACCGACAGCATGACCATTAGCCTTAAATTGCAAAATAATCCTCGCTTTTTGGTCAGGTGAAAGTTTGGCGAAGACGGTTACCTCCTCTACGGCTTGGGCCAATTCTTGATCACTCATCTGATCAATTTCAGATCCTAACAGCATCTGATTGATATCCAAACTAACCTTTTCACAGACTGCTTGGGTAACTTTTTCGTTGTCTCCCGTCAAAATCTTTGTTTGAACCCCATGTTCTAACAGAGCCTTAATTGCTGGTGCTGCAGATGGTTTAGGAGGATCTAGGAAGGCTAAATAACCAGTTAGAATCATATCCCCTTCATCATCAACTGTATAGGCATGACCTTCCCTCAAACCTGACTTATAGGCCACTCCCAAGACACGCAAACCTTGTTGATTTAGTTGTCTGACTTCTGCTAAAATTTCTTCTCTAATAGCATCTGTCAAGGAAGTAATCACTCCTTGGTATTCCGCATAACTGGAAATCGTCAACATTTCCTCAAGTGCTCCCTTAGTTACCAAACTAACCGTTTCGTGTTCATCCTTAACGATAACACTCATACGTCTACGTTCAAAATCAAAAGGAAGCTCATCTATTTTTTGAAATGTTTGAGACAGATTTTGCAAGAGGGCGTGTTCTTTTGCTTCCTTTTCAGTCCGTTTGATGATGGCTCTGTCCATCAAATTTTTCAAGCCAGTTTGAAAATAAGAATTGAGATAAGCTCGTCTCAAGACGGTCAAATCCAAGCGTCCGTGGATGTCCAAGGGATATTCAAGGACAATTTCGTCTTGGGTTAGAGTTCCTGTCTTATCTGTACACAAAATATCAATCGCCCCTAAGTCCTGTATGGCATTGAGTTTCTTGATAACCACTTTTTCCTTGGCCATAATGATGGAGCCTTTTGCTAGACTGGCCGTGATAATCATAGGAAGCATCTCAGGTGTCAATCCAACACCAACACTCAAAGCAAATACGCCAGCTTCCAGCCAGTCACCATCTGTTAAACCATTGGACAAGAAAACGATGGGCACCATGACCAACATCAAGCGAATCAGGAGCCAAGAAATACTATTCATCTCCCGCTCAAACGAAGTAGGCTCGTCATAGGTGTTCAAAGTCTGCTCAATGGCCCCCATCATGGTATCATCACCAACTGCTAAAACCACAGCCTTGGCACTACCAGACAAGACATTGGTTCCCATAAAGGCGAGCGCTTCTGCTTCTAGCAGACTATCAGATTGTTGAACTGTTGCCTTGGTCAAGGCCAATTTTTCAACCGATTCACTTTCACCTGTCAAGCCCGACTGTTGTACAAAGAAATCGCGCGACTCAAATAAAAGAAGATCTGCTGGAATCATGTCTCCAGCACTTAATTTAACCACGTCACCCACTACCAAATCATCAATAGGTACTTCTTGGATTTCTCCTTGACGAATGACAGTCGCTGTGTTGACAATCATTTTTGATAGATTGGTCGCAGCCTTATCACTACGGAGTTCTTGGACAAAGCGTATGCCACCAGAAATGAGGACTAGGACAACGATGATAATAGAAGTCGTCGGATCTTCTTGACCTGGTTTTGCCAACCAGACATTGGTCACCAAGGAAATCACGGCGATGACCAGCAAGATGATTGTAAAAGGATTGATAATGGATTCGTAAATCTTTTTGAGGATACTGTCTTCTTGACCCTTTGTGATGGTATTTTCGCCATATAGGTCACGATTTTTCTCCACCTGCTCCTCAGTCAAGCCTGTTAGACTTGTCTTATAAAAAGATAGAGTTTCGTTTAAAGATGTATGAATAGCTGTTGCTAATCTTTCTTTTGTAGTTTTCATTGGTTTCTCCTATCTGTATGAATGATGTGTTTCATACACAGAGACCAATCACTTTATAAGGGCAGAACGACACAAATCAGCGATTGGCTGTGTATGTGCGGTTCCGGATGATCGTCAATTTGCATCGTTTATCTCCTTTCTTTGATTTAAACAGTAGAAAATCCCACCATGAAATGGCAGGATTAAAAAACTAATTATCTGTTTTTCGTTCAAGCTTTAACTCCATAGGGCAATGTAATGAGCTTAGTCTTGGCCTTCGCGACCAGGACTGTTGACCAACGAGTAGTGTCTCCACTGCTTTGCGGTAGTCATCCGTATCCCTATGGTAGCCTCACCTACCGTTTTCGTCTTTCAGTATAAACCTTTAAAATTTAAAAGTCAATCATTTGAGTTGTTTGACTCTTAAATAACTATCAACTCTTTTGGAGCAAGGGTCAATAATTCACAACCTGTCTCTGTAATCAGGATATCATCCTCGATACGAACGCCATATTTGCCTTCGATATAGATACCTGGCTCATCTGTCAATGCCATACCGGCCTTAATAGTTTCTGTAGAAGTCTGGCTAAAGTATGGTTCCTCATGGATATCCAGTCCAATACCGTGTCCAATACCGTGGGTAAAGTAGTCGCCATAGCCTGCCTCGATGATAATATCACGAGGAATTTTATCAAAGTCTCGGAAACCTAATCCTGCCTTAGCCTGGTCAATCAAGGCTTGGTTGGCTTTGAGAACCGTATTGTAAATCTCTGCTTGCTCGTCGCTGACATGGCCCAGATAGATAGTCCGTGTCATATCGCTGACATAGTGGTCGTAGAGGCATCCAAAGTCCATGGTAATAGCTTCTCCCAGCTTCACTGGTTTGTGCATTGGATGGGCATGGGGCTTAGAAGAGTTGATTCCGCTAGCTAGGATAGTGTCAAAAGACAAGCCAGATGCTCCCAACTCACGCATGCGGAAGTCAAGGAAGTTGGCAATTTCAATTTCAGTTTTTCCTGGCTTAATAAAGTCAAGCGCATCGCGGAAAGCTTGGTCTGAGATAGAACAAGCCTTGCGAATAGCTGCAATCTCCGCTTCATCCTTAATCATTCGAAGACCTTCAACAAACTGAGTTTGTGGAAGCAAGTCCAATCCTGCAAAAGCTGCCTGCATACGGTGATAATAAGAGACTGAAATCTCATCTTCAAAACCGATACGAGACAAGCCCATGTCCTTGACAATTCCTGCAATGACAGCCAATTCATCACGGTCAGCCACAATCTCAAAACCACTGGTTTCTTGCTTGGCTGCAATGATATAGCGAGAGTCTGTCACCAAGACCTGACGATCACGGCTGATAAAGACTGTTCCGTTTGAGCCCCAAAAACCAGTCAGGTAATAGACGTTTTTAAGGTTATTGATGATGATGCCATCTAGTTCTTTTTCTTTCATTTTAGCTAGAAATGCTTGTACACGTTTATTCATGATGTAACTTTCCTTTCAAATAGTGTCCTGTGTAGCTGGCTTCATTGGCCGCTACTTCTTCTGGAGTTCCTGTTGCGATGATGGTTCCACCACCGACACCGCCCTCAGGTCCCAAGTCAATAATATGGTCTGCAGTCTTGATAACATCCAGATTGTGCTCAATAACGAGGACTGTATTGCCATCGTCAACAAAGCGAGCCAAGACTTTAAGCAAGCGAGCAATGTCCTCAGTATGCAGCCCTGTCGTTGGCTCATCCAGAATATAGAATGACTTGCCTGTCGAGCGTTTGTGGAGTTCACTAGCCAGCTTCATACGCTGGGCTTCTCCCCCAGAAAGGGTGGTAGCAGGTTGTCCCAATGTCACATAACCAAGTCCCACATCCTTGATAGTCTGAAGTTTGCGTTGAATTTTCGGAATATGTTGGAAAAACTCCACCGCATCATTGACGGTCATGTCCAAGACCTGCGAGATATTCTTTTCCTTGTAGTGAACTTCTAGGGTTTCACTGTTGTAGCGGGTCCCGTGGCAGACTTCACAAGCCACATAAACATCTGGCAAGAAGTGCATCTCAATCTTGATAATCCCGTCACCTGAGCAGGCTTCACAGCGACCTCCCTTAACGTTGAAACTGAAACGTCCCTTCTTGTAACCACGAATCTTGGCTTCATTAGTCTGAGCAAAAAGGTCACGTATATCGTCAAAAACTCCTGTATAGGTAGCTGGGTTGGACCTCGGCGTTCGTCCGATTGGACTCTGGTCAATATCAATCAAGCGGTCTACATGCTCAATCCCCGTAATGGTTTTAAATTTACCAGGTTTGTCTGAATTGCGGTTGAATTTTTGAGCAATGGCTTTTTTGAGGATGCTGTTGATGAGGGTCGATTTCCCTGAACCTGATACACCAGTCACCGCGATGAATTTCCCTAGTGGGAAGCGAGCAGTAACATTTTGCAAGTTGTTCTCACGCGCTCCTGTCACTTCGATAAAACGACCATTACCGACACGGCGTTCTTCTGGTACTGGAATGGCACGTTTACCTGATAAATACTGGCCTGTGATAGACTTGCTGTTGCGAGCTACCTGTTTAGGCGTACCTGCCGCAACAATCTCCCCACCAAAAACACCGGCACCAGGACCAACGTCAATTAGATAATCAGCTTCGCGCATGGTGTCTTCATCATGTTCCACCACGATGAGAGTATTACCCAAATCACGCATCTTTTTGAGACTGGCAATCAGACGATCATTGTCCCTCTGATGAAGACCAATCGACGGCTCATCTAGAATATAAAGGACACCAGATAGGTTGGAACCAATCTGGGTTGCCAAACGAATACGCTGACTTTCCCCACCTGAAAGGGTTCCTGCTGAACGAGACAGAGTCAGATAATTAAGACCCACGTTATTAAGGAAGGTCAAACGATCCTTGATTTCCTTGAGAATAGGTCGAGCAATGATGGCTTCATTTTCAGACAGAGTTAACTGAGAAACTAGCTCCAAATGATCTGCAATAGACAGGTCTGAAATTTCTCCGATATGTGGCCCTTGCTCACCACCCACACGGACAGATAAGGCCTGGTCATTGAGACGGTAGCCGTGACAAGTCCCGCAGGTCAGCTCATTCATGTAGAGACGCATCTGGGTGCGAGTATAATCGCTATTGGTTTCATGGTAACGACGTTTGATATTATTGACAACTCCTTCAAAAGGAATATCGATGTCGCGTACACCACCAAATTCATTTTCATAGTGGAAATGGAATTCCTTTCCATCTGAGCCGTAAAGAATCAAGTTCTTATCTTCTTCTGACAAGTCCTCAAAAGGCTTATCCATATCCACTCCAAAGGCTGTCATAGCCTGCTCTAACATGTTGGGATAGTAGTTGGATGAGATAGGATTCCAAGGTGCTAGCGCCCCCTCACGTAAGGTTTTGCTGGCATCTGGTACTACCAAATCAGTATCCACCTCCAGCTTGATGCCCAAGCCATCACACTCACTACAAGAGCCAAAAGGTGCATTGAAAGAGAAGAGGCGTGGCTCTAACTCTGGGACAGTAAAACCACAAACTGGGCAGGCATAATGCTCAGAGAACAACAACTCAGAGTCGTCCATCGTGTCGATAATGACATAACCTTCTGCAATACGAAGGGCAGCCTCAATGGAATCAAAGAGACGACTACGGATACCCTCCTTGATAACAATACGGTCAACAACGACATCAATATTGTGTTGCTTGCTCTTAGACAACTCTGGCACTTCGGTCACATCATAGACTTCCCCATCCACACGGACGCGGACATACCCATCTTTCTGAACCTTCTCGATAACACTCTTATGTTGGCCTTTTTTCTTGCGGATGACAGGGGCCAAAATCTGCAAGCGCTGGCGTTCAGGCAATTCTAAAACCTTATCCACGATTTGCTCCACAGAAGAAGCTTTGATAGCCCCATGCCCGTTGATACAGTAAGGCGTCCCCACACGCGCGTAGAGGAGACGCAGATAGTCATTGATTTCAGTCGTCGTTCCCACCGTCGAGCGAGGGTTTTTGCTAGTCGTTTTTTGGTCGATAGAAATAGCTGGGCTGAGACCATCAATAGCATCTACATCAGGCTTCTCCATGTTTCCCAAGAACTGACGAGCATAGGCTGACAAACTCTCCACATAGCGACGTTGTCCCTCAGCATAGAGGGTATCGAAGGCCAGACTGGATTTCCCTGAACCTGACAAGCCAGTCACTACAACCAGCTTATCTCGCGGAATCTCCACATCAATATTTTTTAAATTATGGGCACGCGCCCCATGAATGACAATTTTATCTTGCATCTTTGTTCTTTCTAGTCCATTATTGCTTACCATTATACCAAAAAAAGTGAGATTCTATTACCCAAAAGGCTGAATTTGTAGTATAATAGTACGGTGTGAAAAAATCTGAAAAATGAGAAAGGATAAGGGATATGAAACAAGTTTTTCTCTCTACAACAACTGAATTTAAAGAGATCGATACACTTGAACCGGGTACTTGGATCAATCTCGTCAATCCGACTCAAAATGAATCACTCGAAATCGCTAACGCCTTCGATATCGATATTGCCGACCTTCGAGCACCGCTCGATGCGGAAGAAATGTCCCGTATTACTATTGAAGACGAGTACACCCTGATTATCGTAGACGTGCCGGTCACAGAAGAAAGAAATAACCGCACCTACTACGTAACCATCCCGCTTGGTATTATCATCACAGAGGAAACCATTATCACTACGTGTTTGGAACCATTACCAGTCCTTGATGTCTTTATCAACCGTCGTTTGCGTAATTTCTACACTTTCATGCGTTCGCGTTTTATCTTCCAGATTCTCTATCGCAATGCAGAGCTTTACCTAACAGCCCTTCGTTCGATTGATCGCAAGAGTGAACAAATCGAAAGTCAACTGCATCAATCAACTCGTAATGAAGAATTGATTGAGCTCATGGAATTGGAAAAAACCATCGTCTATTTCAAGGCCTCCCTCAAAACAAATGAGCGCGTGATTAAGAAATTGACCAGCTCAACTAGCAATATCAAGAAATACCTTGAGGACGAAGACCTGCTTGAAGATACCCTGATTGAAACCCAACAGGCCATCGAGATGGCAGACATTTATGGAAACGTCTTGCATTCTATGACAGAGACCTTCGCCTCTATCATTTCTAACAACCAGAATAACATCATGAAAACCTTGGCCCTTGTGACCATCGTCATGTCCATCCCAACCATGGTCTTTTCTGCCTACGGGATGAACTTTAAGGATAATGAAATCCCCCTAAACGGCGAGCCGAATGCCTTCTGGTTAATCGTCTTTATCGCCTTTGCTATGAGTGTCTCGCTCACTCTCTATCTCATCCATAAAAAATGGTTCTAAGAGGAGTTCCTATGTCTCAGATTGATCTACAAAAATTAACTAAGAAAAACCAAGAGTTTGTCCACATCGCTACCCAACAATTCATCAAAGATGGGAAAACAGACGCTGAAATCAAGGCTATTTTTGAGGAAGTCATTCCCAAAATCCTTGAAGAGCAAGCCAAGGGTACGACTGCTCGTTCCCTCTATGGCGCACCGACCCATTGGGCTCATAGTTTCACTGTCAAGGAACAATATGAAAAAGAGCATCCAAAAGAAAATGATGATCCAAAACTCATGATTATGGATTCAGCCCTTTTCATCACTAGCCTCTTTGCCCTTGTCAGCGCCCTCACAACCTTCTTTGCGGCAGATCAAGCTTTCGGCTATGGATTTGTTACTCTCCTATTAGTTGGACTGGTTGGTGGATTTGCCTTCTACTTGATGTACTACTTTGTTTACCAATACTATGGACCAGATATGGACCGCAGTCAACGTCCGCCTTTCTGGAAATCTGTACTAGTTATCCTAGCTTCTATGTTCCTTTGGTTGCTTGTCTTCTTTGCAACAAGCTTCCTACCAGCTAGCCTTAACCCAGTACTTGCTCCAGTGCCACTGGCTATTATCGGAGCAGCCCTCCTAGCCCTTCGCTTCTATCTCAAGAAACGCTTGAACATCCGCAGCGCAAGTGCAGGACCAACACGCTATTAAGAAGAATCATAAAAGCAACTGCAGATGCGGTTGCTTTTTCACTTACTTTTTTGATTTTAAAGTATTCTTCTGACATCCCACATAGCTCTATCTAATCTTTTGTGATAAAATAGGTTCAATCTATTTCTAGGAGGATAAAATATGATTTCTACTATTGGTATTGTTAGTTTATCTAGTGGCATTATCGGAGAGGACTTTGTCAAACACGAAGTGGACTTGGGTGTTCAACGTCTCAAGGACCTGGGACTCAATCCTATCTTTTTGCCCCATTCGCAAAAAGGATTAGACTTTATCAAGGACCATCCTGAAGCTCGTGCAGAGGATTTGATTCATGCCTTTTCTGATGATAGCATCGACATAATCCTATGCGCCATCGGTGGAGACGATACCTATCGCTTGCTACCTTATCTTTTTGAAAATAACCAACTCCAAAAGGTTATCAAACAAAAGATTTTTCTTGGCTTCTCGGATACAACCATGAACCACCTTATGTTGCATAAACTAGGGATCAAGACTTTTTATGGCCAATCCTTTCTAGCAGACATTTGTGAATTGGACAAGGAAATGTTAGCTTATAGTCTTCGCTACTTTAAAGAATTGATTGAGACGGGAAGAATCTCAGAAATCCGCCCTAGTGACGTTTGGTATGATGAAAGGACTGACTTCAGTCCCAAGGCTCTGGGGACACCTCGTGTCAGTCATGCAAATACCGGTTTTGAATTATTGCAAGGAAATGCCCAGTTCGAGGGGAAAATCCTCGGTGGTTGTCTCGAATCCCTCTACGATATCTTTGACAACTCTCGATACGCAGATAGCACGAACCTCTGCCAAAAGTACAAACTTTTCCCTGACTTGTCAGACTGGGAAGGAAAAATCCTCTTGCTAGAAACAAGCGAAGAAAAGCCTGAACCGAAAGACTTCAAAAAAATGTTGCGGACTTTAAAGAACACTGGCATATTCGAGGTCATCAGTGGACTCTTGGTCGGAAAACCTATGGATGAAACTTTCTATGACAACTATAAAGAGGCACTATTGGATATTATTGACAGCAACATCCCGATTGTCTATAATCTGAATATCGGACACGCAACTCCAAGAGCAATTGTACCCTTTGGAGTCCATGCCCATGTAGATGCACAGGAGCAAGTCATCCACTTTGACTATAACAAATAAAGCTGGGAAGAATTTCTCAGCTTTTTTCTATATTCTCAGATATTCTAATTACCTATACTCACTGATTCCTGCTTTTCCACTCACAATCATTCTCGTGGTCATCAACTAGCCCTGCAGCCTGTAGAAAAGATAAGACGGCAACTGGGCCTGTGAACTTGAAACCTCTTTTTTTGAGATCTTTGGCTAATTTCTCAGAAAAAGGTGTTTTAGCTGGGGCTTGGCGGTAATCGGGAACATCATTAACGACAGTTTTTCCCTCAACAAAAGACCAAAGATAGGCATCAAAAGAGCCGTACTCTGCCTGTAGTCGTAGAAAGGCTTGGGCGTTAGCGCGTGTAGCAAAAATCTTGGCTCTATTTCGGATGATGGCTGGATTCTCCAGCAAGTCTTCCAGTTCGGTGTCGGTCATCTCTGCGACTGCGTGAATTTGATAGCCATGAAATGCTTCTCGGAAAGCTTGGCGTTTGTTTAGTACCGTTTCCCAAGACAGGCCTGCCTGATAGGTTTCCATACACAATAACTCAAACAATGCTTGGTCATCATGCAGGGATTGACCCCACTCCTCATCATGATAGGCAATGTAGAGCGGATTGGTCATCTTGACCCACGAACAACGTTTTGTCATGCTCTGCTCCTATTTGACCAACATTTTAAGGGCTGACTTGATATAGTTCTCAGCTGTATCTGTCGTTCCTTCAAAGAATTTCTTGATTTTCTTGAGCTCAGTTGCCTTGTAGCCCAGTGCCAACATGGCTTCCATAGCTTCTTCCAGTTCTTGGTTTTCAGCGCTGGCTTGCACTGCCACCTTGGCAGGAAGATCATCTCCTGCAACTACTACCTTGCCTTCCAAGTCCAGCACCATCTGCTGGGCTGTTTTCTTGCCAATTTTAGGGAACTTGGTCAAGTAGGTAATATTCTTGGTTTCGATGGCTTGAACCAGGCCAGCATTGTCATCGGCAGCGATAATAGCAAGAGCTGATACAGGACCAATCCCAGAAACCGAAATCAGACTGAGAAAGAGTTTCTTCTCGTCCTCTGAACGAAATCCATAAAGCAGCTGAGCATCCTCACGCACGACCTGATGCACATAAATTTGAACTTCTTGATTGACCTGTCCTGAATAGGCATAGGGGTTAGCCACATGCAGGATATAGCCGATACCGTTGACTTCAAGAACAATATATTTAGCAGTGATTTTGGTAATGATTCCTTTTAAATATTCGTACATAGTTTTCCTTTTATGCTCAATGAAAATCAAAAGCAAACTAGAAAGCTAGCCGCAGGTTGCTCAAAACACTGTTTTGAGGTTGCAGATAGAGCTGACCTAGTTTGAAGAGATTTTCAAAGAGTATTCGTTTAATATTTCCCCAACTCACGGAGGCTGGTGTGATTTTCCTGAATGCGGCGGAACATCTTTTCCATATCCGACTTGGTAAAATGCACCAAAACAGGACGTCCGTGGGGACAGTTATAGGGATTGTCACATTGAGAAAGCTGATAAAGCAGCTGTCTAGCTGAGTGGTCATCGATACGATGGTTGGCCTTGATAGACCGTTTGCAGGACATCATGATAGCTAGCTCTGCTCGGTATTTCTTGATAGAAACTTCCTTGGTCAAAAGGAGCATGTCGCACATCTCATAGATACCTGACTCAATCTCCTCCTCTGCCATCCAAATAGGATGTTCACGTAAGATGAATTGATTTTCCCCGTACTCTGCTAGAAAGACACCCACTTCCTCCAAAAGTGCCATTCTTTCCTTGAGACGCAGGGCATCATCCGCAGGAAATTCAAAGATGTAGGGCACTAGGAGTTGCTGCTGACTCTGGTCAACATCGCCAATGCTTTCACGATATTCCTCATACTTGACCCGTTCCTGAGCCGCGTGCTGGTCTATGATGTAGAGCCCATCTCGCCCCTGGGCAAAGAGATAAGTCCCGTGCATTTGCCCGAAAAATTCCAACTCTGGGAAGCTTGAAGATTCTTCTCGCTCCAGCTTATCATAGGCCTTATCAAGACTAGCTAGATCTAGCTCTGGATGGTCTAGTTGGTCATAGTTAGCAGGCTTTCTCTCTGCAAAATGCAGTTTTGCTGGCTTGGTCAATTGGTCCAAGGTTTCCTTGGCAAACAGGGTCAAATCCTGTCCTTCATCGGTCAATTCAACCTGATAATCAGCCACCTCGGCTTGACTAGGTCTTGACGGCTCAGTCTTCTCATAGTAGAGCGTATTTTCTTTGAGTGGGAGAATAGTTTGCTCCGCCTTCTCACGATTGCGCACGGTCGATTTGGCAAGATTTTCCAAGGCATCTGGTATCAAGGTTTGTTCCTTGAGACTGTTTGCAATAGCCTCTGAAACCAGCGTCATCAGTTCTTTTTCCTTAGAAATCCGCACCTCTTGCTTGGTCGGATGCACATTGACATCCGCTAGATAAGGATCGATATGGATATGAATGACAGCCAGCGGAAAACGCCCCACCATGAGCTTACTTCCGTAACCATCTAAAATAGCACGATTGAGTAAAAAGTTCTTGATATAACGGCCATTGATGAAGAGACTGATATAGTTGCGGTTGGCTCTAGTTAACTCAGGCAAGGACACAAAGCCAGAAATTTCGAAATCAAGGTCAGAATTCTCAATTTCAATCATCTTCTTGGCACTCGCCAAACCGTAAATCCCTGCGATAGCTTGGCGCAGTTGACCAGTCCCTGCTGTCCGCGTCATTTCTTTGCCATCACTAATCAAGCTAAAGGAAATCTCAGGATGGGCCAAGCCCAGACGGTTGACAATATCAATAATATGAGACAGCTCCGCCTGCTGACTCTTCATATACTTGAGGCGGGCAGGCGTGTTGAAGAAGAGGTCCTCCACACAAACCTTGGTTCCTATAGGACTAGTCGCTGGACTGACTTCTTCAACTTCTCCCCCACGCGCGACTAACTTAGTCCCATGACTTGTACCATCCACCGCCGTCAACAAAGTCAAGACACTGACAGAAGCGATAGAAGGCAGGGCTTCACCACGAAAACCAAGCGTCCGAATCCGAAAGAGATCCGCCTGATTTTTTATCTTACTGGTCGCATGGCGACGCAGGGCCAACTCCACCTCATCGTGGGCAATTCCATGACCATTATCGGTGATTTGGATTTTCTTGAGACCAGCTTCCTCGATCTCAATGATAATCTGGCTAGAACCCGCGTCAATGGCATTTTCTACCAACTCTTTGACCACACTAGCAGGACGTTCAATGACCTCTCCTGCCGCGATCTGGTTTGCCAACACCTCTGGCAATTCAATAATATGAGACATCTTTCAGCCCCTTTCCATATCTATTTTCCTAGAAATTGATTAGTGCTATTATACCATATTTCAGATAGGACAGAAAAGCTGCACCACATAGAAGCCAAATCCTTCCACATAGACAAAGTCCCTTGTAAGGAGGCGTAAAATAGTGTTTAATAGAAATATACAAGAAGTGATCACAATTTTGTATGAAAGACAAGGAGAGAAATTTATGAAAGTAGAACTACAAATTAGTGAAACTTACGAGGAGGAAAAGCTGATTGTCCAAGCACCTCAAGAGACCGAAAAAGTCCAAAAAGTCATCGAGTTCGCAGAAAATCTGGACCTCAAAGAAAAAATCAAAGGGAAAATCGAAGATCAGGTCTATCTAGTTGAGATTGGCAAGATTCAACGCTTCTATATCGAGAATCGGAAGGTTCTGGCAGAAACGGCAAGTCAGACCTACACCATTGATTTACGACTCTATCAGGTTCTTGAACTCTTGCCAAGCAATTTTATCCAAATTTCCCAATCAGAAATCATTAATATCAATTCCATCTCTCACCTCAAGCTCACTCCCAACGGTCTGGTAGAAATTTTCTTGAAGAATGAAAGCTTCACCTACTCTTCACGCCGTTACCTAAAAACCATCAAGGAGAAATTAGAACTATGAAAAAACAAATCTTTCACGACGCTGCTGCTGGTGTCCTCATCGGCCTCATCCTCTCTATCCTCTTTTCACTCATTTATGCACCGAGTACTTATGCCCCACTAAATCCCTACTCTCTCATTGGCCAAGTGATGGCTCAGCATCAGGTTCACGGTGCCCTGGTCCTGCTCTACTGCACACTTATTTGGGCAGCTATCGGTATGCTCTTCAACTTTGGCAACCGCTTATTCAGCCGTGACTGGAGCATGCTTCGTGCCACTCTGACTCATTTCTTCCTTATGCTTGCTGGCTTTGTCCCACTAGCAACCCTGGCAGGTTGGTTCCCCTTCCACTGGATCTTCTATCTCCAGCTTATTATCGAGTTTGCGATTGTCTACCTCATCATTTGGGCTATTCTCTATAAAAGAGAAGCTAGAAAAGTAGACCACATCAATCAACTCTTGGAGCATAGAAAGTAAGAGTTCTGATAAAACTTCTTGGAATAATAAAAAAGCCAAGCCTAAGCTCAACTTTCCAACTCATATAAATCCGCAATAATTGCTGCAACATGCTTGATATCTCCCAGCATTCCTCGCATTTCAAAGTCAGCTAAGACAGGGAAGCCAAAACGTTGACTGTATTGCTTGGCTGTCAGGCAGTATTGGTTATTAAAGTTGCGATTTCCTGAACCAACTACGCCAAAACACTTACTAGCATTGTCACCATAGGCGATAAAATCTCCCACTGGTGTCGTCAAAATCTCTACATCTCCGTTATCCACGCCATTCCCACCTTCTAGGTAGGTTGGCAAAAAAGCGATATAAGGGTGTTCCATCTCATAAAAATCTTGGCCTTCCTTGACTAAGTCCTTGATATGAATCTTTTGAACTTCAATCCCCTCATACTGGGACAAGAGATAGTCTTTCAGGCGTGTCACAAAACTCTCAGTATTCCCACTCAGACTGATATAAACTAAAGAAATTGTCTTCATATTTACCTCCATGATTTTATCTATAATCGAAAAATAACTACCAAGATTGTAACTTGATAGTTATTTTTTGTCAATACTTAGGCAAGTTCTTCTGTTTCCTCTTCTTCAGCCAAGGCTTTTTGCTGACGCCATATCTTGTAGAAGACAAGGGCTAGGAAGAGAACATTGATGACGATATAGAAAATGCTGACAGCTTTTGAACCAATACCCATTGTCAAACGAATAGTTTCATCTTGAACCAGCTGCAAAGCGTCTTGTAAAGTCACATAGGTATAAATCGAACCAATAATGGCTAGCAAAACATAGCCGACATAAGTATAGTTTGCATACTGCAAATTCTTACGAACAAGGAATACAATCGCTACTACCACTAAAATAGCAGATAGTACAACCAAGGCCACATTAAAAATAGAATGAGATGCTTCTGCCACTCTATAGCTAAAATTAATGCTATCTTCTACCTGCTGAGCACTGACCCCTGCAACTTGTTTTTGAGCAGCACGAAGGACTTCTTTACTAGGCAAGGGCTTCAAAAGTTCAAACAGAGACGTAGCTGAAATAAGGGCAGACAAGATGAGCAAGACCCATAGATAAATTGGTTTCTTTTTCATGATAGAACCTCCTGATGTTATTATTGATATTATAGCACTTTTTGTAAAGGGATACAAATATTATAGTGTCGTTTCTACCTGTTTTCGGTAAGCTTTTGGCGATTTTCCGCACAATTTTCGGAACACTTTATAGAAATATCCAACGTTACTGTAACCAACAGCATAACAAATATCTTCGATGCTGTCACTAGTTGAAAGCAAAAGTTGTTGGGCAGCCTTAATGCGTTGTTTGTTTAAAAGCTCTGCGAAGGTCGAATTGGTTTCACGCTTAATCAACTGTCCCAGATAAACAGGATTGATAAAGAGATCCTTACTGATATCCTTGAGGGAAAGTTCTTTCTGATAATCACGCCCAATCACTTCCAGCACACTAACCACATTTTCATTCATACGATATTGCCCAAAGAAGCGAGTCAGAGTTTCCTTGATATAAGGAACCAATTCATCGAAGGATTGAATAGCATGAATGGTTTTGACAATGTCCGTCATATCATCAGCTTTGAGATGTTCAAACAAGTGAAAGACATCCATGACAAACTGGATAAAAAGCTGTTTGGTAATCGGAACACGGGGTGTATTTTCAAGAACCACTTTCTCCAAGAGGTTCAACTCTTCCACGATTTGATTGAGATTTCCCTGAATGATAACCCGATAAATCGGTTCGTAATAGGCGAAGAGACTCTCCGACTGTTTTAGATTTACAGAACCGTAAAAGAGGGCTTTCTCAGCATTCAACTTCCAGCGTTCAAAGTGTTCTTGATAAGGAGCTTCAAAGGGAGTAACGACTAAACCATCTAGGGGTTTATCAGAAATAAAAATCTGCCAGTCTTGACCCAAGACATAGTAGGGAATGGTAAAAGAGCCTTGTTTTTCCTTGGATAGGCCTATCCACCAATTCTCCTCACCTCCTAAATAACTAACAAATCCAGCCTCATCTAAATCTTGACTAAGGGTCTGACTTTTCTTTCCTCTCTCGCCGAGCTGACCTGCAATCTTCTCCAGCAGATTTCCCAACTCTACCTTATCAACAGGCTTGACCAGATAGTCCACCACACTAAGGTTCATGGCTCTTTTTACGTAATCAAATTCCTGATAACCTGAGAGCAGGATATAGGCAGCATCTGGTAAGATTTCTTTCATTTCCCGAATCATATCAAGCCCTGTTTTGTCGGGCATATTGACATCGGAAATGACCACATCGACAGGATTTTCCTGAACATATTCTAGGGCTTCATCGGCATGACTGGCTGTTGCGACGACCTCCATATCCCACTTATCAAAGGGAATCAAACGTTTCAGACCTTCTGTCACCATGTACTCATCATCTACTAATAATACTTTATACATTTTCTCCCTTTCTACTCATCTTGAATTGTAATACGATACTGAACACCTGCTTGCTCTGCAGAATCTATAGTAATAGCATATCGATCCCCAAAATAGAGCACAAAACGCTCATGTACATTGACAATCCCGATAGACTGCTTTTGATCACTGTAACTGGCTTGGTGTTCAAAATGTCTCTGACTTAATTTTTCTCGAATACTTGCCAGCTTTTCAGCCGACATTCCACGGCCATTATCGACCACCAAAATTTCCACAAAACCATCCTGTTTAAGAGCCTTGATGCTAATCACATTATCTGTTCGTCTATGGTCAACACCATGTGCGAAATAGTTTTCTACCAGTGGTTGCAAGGTAAACTTAGGAATCTTCATATTCTCTAACCCTGGGTCTATCTTGAAACCATAGGCAATGGACTTGGGATAACGAACCATGCAGAGATAGCTGTATTTACGGCAAAATTCTAATTCCTGTTTGAGAAGGGTCTCTCTTTCGTCGGAAATATTGTTACGCAACAGGCTACTGAACTCATAAATGATATCTGCCAATTCATCTTGACTCTGCATGACTGCGTACATGCGCAAGAACTCCAGCGTATTATACATAAAATGAGGATTGATTTGAGCCTGTAAAGCTCGCATATTGGCATCCTTTTGACTAAGTTCTAACTGATAAATATCATGGATATTCTTTTCTAATCGATCCAACATATCATTGGTCGTCTCCGCGATTAAGAGCAATTCCTGATCCTTTTCAAGCGTATCAATGCGAAGACCTTCTTGCCCTTGGGCAATAGCTTGGATGGAATCCACCAAATCCACTACCTGCTTTTGATAATTTGAGAAAGTCTTCCTCAAAGTCAGATAGAGAATGACAATAAAGAGAAAGCTCAAACCCACAATCAAAGCAGAGCTGGCAACTGTTCCTTGTAAAACAAAGTTTTTAGGAACTGCCACCTGAACCTGATATCCATGAGAAGTCATACCAACAAACCAGTTCTCATGCTCCCTATTGACCCTCTCACCAATATGAAAAATCTCCGTATCAAAAGGCGATGTCACAGTAACAGCCATCGGGATATGACCTCGGGTATTGTCTACAGCATGGTATAAGATTTCTGGATCCAAGGAAATATAAACAACCCCTATAGATTGATCCGTCGCTGGATCTAAAATAGGAACTCCAAAACTATTGGCCTCCGGTTTAAAGCCTTCCGCAAGTACCGAATGACCCCCTCTCTCATTTCTGCTCGAAACATAAACTTCTTTAAAGTCCTGCAAGACGATTGCAACACCCGTTATATAGTCATTTTGGACATAAAGATCATCAATATTTTCATACAGAGAAATAGAAGTTGACGAAGCTGCTTGATGCTCCAACAGCCAATAAAAATACTCAGAAGTTGACAAGCTAAAGTACTTATAAACCCCTTGTATCCGGTCTTGATTGGCTACTAAATCTTGCGCTAGCTGGGCTGACTCGCGATAATAATATTCCACCTCTTCGACTGTTCGAGTTGTTACACGCTGGGCTACTCTTTGAGCTTCCTTTTCCCGTGAATCCCAGTCAGCGTAAGAGAGTAAGATTGCAAAACTCGCAATAATAATCATCATAACTGAACTGTAGGTTCTTAGAAGCGTATGTAGCCAAAACTGCTTCATTCTATTTTGTCGCCAATTTTTCATGGATACTTTCATAGACCGGTTCCAACATATCACTGATAAAGAAATGCCACATCCCAATTCCTACAAAGAAGAGAAGAGCAGGCATATAGTAACCAATTGCCACAAGTAGCACAGTTCCAAGGAGAACCTTGGCCACAGCTGCTAGACTCATAAAGATGCCAATCAAGGATAGTTTGAGACTATTTCGATAGGACAAGTCAAAATAAACTTGTAGTTTCAAAGACACTGTGTAAGCCAAAAAGAGCAGGACAACTACTAAAACATTCAAGAATGTCGCAATCAAATGAATAATGGTCTGATGAGGCAATTGCACCAAGAGATACAGGCCATAGATTAAAACTAAATCCACCCCTAAAAAGCTATAGAAAATCAGGTTGCTTGAGACGAAATTTTGCTTATAAAGAGACCACGCCTCCTTCAAACTGTATTCCCGAAAGCTATAACCATGTTCTGCATATAGGCTCATCAAGGTGGCACTAGCCGGCGCTAGACCAAGGATAATCCCTCCTGCCAATGTTAATAGCCAAAAGAAGGCTGTCGCAATCATCCCTAAAAAGAAACGATTAAAGACAAAGTCTAAAAATCTACCCATGATATCCCCCTAAAAATAACTATGAAACTATTATATCATATTTCAAGCGTTTTCAAAAACTTCTAGTATCCATTTACAATCCCACCAAACCGTGGTACAATGAGAATTGTGAAAAAATTATCAGGAGACAATTCATGAAAAAATCTATCTTAACTACACTTCTTTTTGCAGTTCTTTACTTCCTCTGCATGGGGATTGGTGTCCTTTTGGGCAATCTCTTTGACCAAACTGGAAACATGTTTTATGCGCCTGCCTTTACTGCCCTTGTCGGCGGTAGCGTCTATATGATCCTGATCGCAAAAGTTCCGCGCTTTGGAGCCATTACCACTATCGGCCTTGTCATTGCCCTCTTTTTCTTGGGAACTAAACACGGTGCTGGTGCCTTCCTTCCTGGAATTATCTGTGGCCTGCTAGCAGATGCAGTAGCTAACCTCGGAAAATACAAGGACCAAACTAAGAATTTCCTTTCTTTCATACTCTTTGCCTTTAGCACATCAGGACCAATTCTAATCATGTGGATTGCGCCCAAAGCCTATATGGCAACCCTTCTAGCAAGAGGAAAATCCCAAGAATATATCGACCGTATCATGGTCGCGCCAAATCCTGGAACCGTCCTTCTATTTATCGCAAGTATTGTCATCGGAGCCCTAGTGGGTGCCTTGATTGGACAAGCCTTGAGTAAAAAATTGGCACAGAAAATCTGATTACCAAAAAAGAGCCAGGTGGCTCTTTTTTATTTATGACTCAATTTCTTAGTCAAGAAATCTCCCAAGAATTGGATTGCAAAGATAATCAAAATGATAATGATGGTTGCCAAGATGGTCACATCGTGATTGTAGCGGTTAAATCCATAAGCGATGGCTACGTTACCGATACCACCAGCTCCAACCGCACCAGCCATAGCTGTTTCCCCAACAAGGGAAATCAAGGTCACAGTTGTCACACGGATCAAATCTGGAAGACCTTCTGATAGGTAAACACCTACGATATCCCAGAATGTCGCTCCGCTAGCTTGAGCCGCCTCAATGACACCACCATCCAATTCAGCCAAGACAACCTGCACCTGACGGGCAAAGAAGGCAAAGACTGCAAAAGATAGCGGTACAATAGCCGCATTTGGACCAATGCTTGTTCCTACGATTAGATGAGAGAAGGGTGACAAGACTGCCAAGAGAATGATAAATGGTACCGCACGGAAAATAGAGGTAATCTTATCCAAAATCCAAAAAACAACTTTATTTTCCAAAACACCACCTGGCGCGGTCAAGACAAGGAAGAGACCTGCCACTAGCCCCAAGAACCCTCCGATGATGAAGGAAAGGACTGTCATATAAAGGGTTAGGTAGATGGCTGTTCCCCAGCCTGCTTGACCAGCCCAGCCCATTTTATAGACATTTGGTAAATAGGTTTGAATCAATGATTCCATCTTACTGTCCTCCCTTCAATACTTTTAGCTGTACGCCTGCTTGACGAATGGCTTCTTGAGCACCTGCCAGCGCTGCTTTTTCACCTGACAAGACCACCACTAATTCTCCAACAGGAGTACCATCGAGAATTTCGATATTCCCATAGAGGATATTAGCCGTTACTTGGTAATGCTTGTACAATTCATTCAAAAGTGGCTCGTCTGTTGAAGCTCCAGCGTACTTGAGTTGCACCAAGAGACTGTTTTCAGACAAGTGTTCCACGATTTCTTGTTTCTCGATTTTGACCATGGCTTCGTCAATACCTGTAGCTGTTGAGATAAAGTCTTGGGTCAAGGGTTGTTTAGGGTCTGAGAAGATTTCAAGGACGCTGCCCTCTTCAATCAAATGCCCATCCTGCATGACTGCAACACGGTTGGCAATGTCTTTGACAATCTGCATTTCATGCGTAATCAAGACAACAGTCAAGCCTAATTTTTGGTTCAAATCTTGCAACAAGGCCAAAATCTGCTTGGTTGTCTTAGGATCAAGGGCGGAAGTTGACTCGTCTGAAATCAAGATTTTTGGATCATTTGCCAAGGCACGCGCAATGGCTACACGCTGTTTTTGCCCTCCAGATAGTTGTGAAGGGTAGTTTTCAGCACGGTCTGCCAAGCCAACCAAGTCCAACAACTTGGCTACTTTAGCCTTCTTTTCTTCCTTGCTGAGTCCAGAATGTTTAAGGGCGAAGGCTACATTCTCCTCTGCTGTCTTTTGGCTCATCAGATTAAAATGCTGGAAAATCATCCCGATATCTTGACGTTTACGACGCAACTGCTCGGCCGTCAAGGTCACCTTGTCATCAAAAATCACATCGTCGTCAATGGTGATTTTCCCTGCAGATGGTTTTTGCAAGAGGTTAATCACCCGTACAAGGGTTGATTTCCCTGCTCCAGAATATCCAACGATTCCGTAGATATCCCCTTCTTGGATGTGAATAGTCACATCCTTGACCGCTGTGATAGTTCTCTTCTTTTGGTGAAAAGTCACATCGATCTGATCTAACTTGATAATATCTCTACTCATAGCTCCTAATCAGCTCCTCTACTAATTCAATATGGGTGTAATAATCGGCGATTCGCACGTTCTCATCTCCACCGTGGTCTCGACTATTGGCATTTCCTAGACCGAAGGCCACCATTGGCACCTCTAGGGCATCAAAGACTGTATGCATAGGCCCTGTCCCAGCTGTAGTCGGCAAGACTGAAACGCCCTGTGGATAGAATTTCTTAGCCAACTCGATTACATTGAGAATGGCTGGCGCGCTCATATCGCTTCGATAGCTCATCTCTCCCAAGGTATAGTATAATTCTACCTTATCAAAGCCATTTTTGTCTAGCTGTTTCCGAATTTTTTCCAGAACATCATGCGGTTCTAGACCAGGAACCAAACGAACTTCTAACTTAGCACTAGCTTCTGCAGGCAAAATCGTTTTAACCCCTTGTCCTTGGTAACCTGACTGAATCCCTTCGATATTGAGAGCAGGTTCAAAAAAGAAGCGTTTTAGAAAGGCTGCACGGTCCTCTTGTAAGAGAGGCAATTCCAAACCATAAATCTGGCTGATTTCCCCTGGATTTCGTTGAGCATAGGTATCCACCAAGGCCAATTCACGTTCATTTGGCTCTTGTACTTCTTCGTACAAACCTTCAACCAAGATACGGCCATCTGCAGCGCGAAGAGACTGTAAGGCTTGAAGGAGATACCAGGGAGCTGACTCCACAACCCCACCATAACTCGAGTGGATATCCACATCAGCACTTTTCACCTTGGCATCAAAGGTCACAATCCCCTTATTTCCACCAGAAATTTCTAGCTGTTCCAAGGCATTTTTGGTCCCTTGTTCCCAGACCAACAAATCTGCGCCACGGAGTTTATCCGCATGTTTTTCCAGATACTTATCTAGGTCTGTCGAAGCTGATTCCTCCGCTCCCTCCATGATAAAACTGATATTGACAGGCAAATCATCATGGTGCTGCATATATTTTCTCAAAGCACTCAAACGAGCTGTGATATGACCCTTATCATCGTCAACCCCACGCCCATACATGAAGCCATTACGCACCGAAAGCGTAAAAGGCTCCTCTGTCCAGACCTGATCCCCATCCGCTGGCACAGTGTCATAGTGGTTATAGAAAATCAAGGTCTTGGCATCTGGACGCGAACTCTTGAAATGCGCCATGACAAAGGGCGCCGTGTAAGTCTCATCAATCTCCACTTCAGCCCCAACACGCTTGAAAATCTCACCCAGATAGTTGGCAACTTCTTTGAGACCCACCTGCTGGGCAAAGACCGATTTCTTAGAAATCAAGGTACGCAAAACCTCAAAATAATGCTGGGCTACATGATCCTTTTCAAATTTTTCAATCTGTTCTTGTTCGCTAGGAAAAACCATATTCTCTCTACCTTTCTATAAACTACTCTTCCTGACAATCCATGCTCTATACAAAAGCAAGAGGTGGAATTTTCTCTCCCACCTCCCTGTTTCTTATTACCAAACTGGTTGATCCAAACCGTCTGATGTTTCTTCGATAACTTTTTTCACTTCATCTGTATGGTAAGCTGCAACAACTTTCTTGATAGCATCAGCTTTTGGTGATGATTCCCAATCTTTTTTCGCAACGATGATGTTGTACCATTGTTTTGAGTTTTCATCAGCTTGTTCTTTGAAAAGTGCTTTCTTATAGTCCAATTTCGCTTCTGTAACGAAGGTATTGTTTACAACGGCAGCGTCAACTGATGACAATGAACGAGCTGTTTGGCTAGCGTCCAATTCAGTGATTTTCAAGTTCTTTGGATTTTCTTTGATGTTAGCAACTGTTGCAAGAGCAGTTCCTGAAACGTCCAATTTAATCAAGCCAGCTGATTGAAGCAAGTAAAGCGCACGGCTTTCGTTTGTAGCATCGTTCGGTACAGCGATTTCTCCGTTTGCTGGGATGTCTTCTACTTTAGTGTACTTGTTGTCACTTCCATTCAAACCTGAGTAAAGGCGAATTGGAGAGATGTAAGTATCTGCAATCGCTACAAGGTCTTTCCCGTTTTCTTTGTTCCAGTTGTTCAAGAAGTTATAGTGTTGGAAAGCGTTCAAGTCTACTTCGCCATCAGCAGTTGCCTTGTTTGGTTGTGAGTAGTCTGTGAACTCTGTAAATTCCAAAGTGATGCCGTCTTTTTTAACCAATTCTTGAATTTTGTCCCAACGTTTTTCTTCAGAACCGCTACGGTTAACAGTTGCGATTTTGATAGTTGTCGCATTGTCTGCTTTCTTTTCTGAGTTTCCGCAAGCTGCAAGAGCCAAACCTGCGACTGTAGCAAGAGCTGCTACACCAAGCCATTTTTTGATTTTCATGATTCTTTCTCCTTAAAAATAATACCGTACTAGTATCTCACAATTTGTTTGATTTCACAAATTGTTATTAGATAATCAGATATATAGTTTAAAACTATGACCCTAAAAACTGAGAAATCACCCTTCTTCATCAGAATGGATGATTTCAAGAAATTATTTAATATCAGCTTCTGCTGGTAGGTAAGTGTCTCCGAAGAATTGTTTAGACAATTTTTCAAGCGTTCCATCTTTGTAAAGTTCTTGGATGCGTTTGTCTACAAATGATTTCAACTCATCTTGACCTTGAGCAAGAAGTGGGTAAACGTACGGTTGTTGGTCACTTGGAAGTTCGATGACTTTCAAGTTGTCCAAACCTTGGTTCTTGATGACTGTTTCAACACCGATTTTATCAAAAATCTTATAGTCAAATTGGCCATCGCTCAAACGTACCATGATTTGTTGGAAGTCTGCCTTAGTATAGTTAAGGATAGTTGGGTTGTCCGGGTGTTCAGCGTTGTATGCTTCTAACTGCTTAGCTGATGTAGTGGCTTGAACGACTTCCGTCGATTTTCCACCGATATCAGCGAGAGACTTGATGCTAGAGTCGTCTTTCTTCACTACAAGGACATTAGGGTTTTGGGCAATTGGTGCGGCATAGAGGTATTTCTCCGCACGTTCTTTAGTGTAGCTAAGATTGTTGACAGCCATATTGTAACGGTCAGCGTCAAGACCAGCAAATACACCTGACCATTCTGTCTTTTCAAACTTAACATCATACTTGTCAGAATCTTTAAAGATAGCGCGAACGACTTCAATCTCGTAACCAGTCAATTCACCATTTTCTTCATAGATAAATGGTTTTGGTGAGCCATTGGTTGCAACGATGATTTCTTTCTTGCTAGCTGCTTCTCCTTCTTTCTTAGCACCACCTGAGCAAGCTGCTAAAACACCTGCAGCAACAAGGCCTAAGGCAGCAAGAGATGAGTATTTAACGATTTTTTTCATTTCATTTCCTCCAAAATAGAATACCTTATAATCTTAACAGAAAAAGACCATTTACGCCATTATATGATATCTATCTCTGTGATAGGTTTTCTTTATGGCTGATTTAAAAGACCAAACGCAAGACGGCAATCAAGACTACTCCGAAGAGAACCGTTCCGACTAGATTGCGATAACGAAATGCTACCCAAGCCGTCGGAAATACTGCTAAGAAGTCCAGCCATTTGATTTGAGGAAGACTACCAACCTTGCCTGTTACTACACTTGAAAGAATCAAGGCAAAGATAATAGAAACGGGCAAGAACTTCAAAAAACGCTCAACGATTGCAGGCAAGCCCTTATACTTGACTAAGATGAAGGGAATCATACGGGGAATCCAAGTCACCAATCCAGAGAAAATAACTGCTAATAAAAGATACTTACTGACCATCTAATACCACCCCCATTGTACAACCAAGTAGCGTCGCAAACAGAACAGCTAGTGACTGAGACACCACTGTTAAGAGTAAAAAGAAGGACACCGCAACAACTGCTAGGATAATGAGCAGATTGCGGACAGGAATTCGTCTTTGCATAATCTGGAATTGCGAAGCAAAAATTCCGATGAACATCCCAACCAGGGCAAAATCCAAACCAAAGATTTCTGGATTTGGCAGCAGACCACCCAGAGCCGTTCCGACAACTGTTCCCACAAACCAAGCTACATAGCTGTTGAGATTGTTTCCGTGCATCCACATAGGATTGACCTTGTCTGTATGGGCCAATTCGCCCATCAAAACGCCATAAGTCTCATCCGTCAAGAGACTAGACATACCGATATTTTGCCAGAGACTGGTATGACGGAAATAAGTTGACGCATGCAAACTCAATAAAAAGAGACGCAAATTAATCAAAAAGACCGTCATAGCAATGGCTGCTACAGGTGCTTGAACCGCAATCAAGGCTAACATGGCAAACTGGGCACTCCCAGCATAAACAAAGAGACTCATCAAGCCCATCTCAACAGGTGTCACATAGGGCGCACCGATAATCCCACAGGCAAGGCCAATACTGACATAACCAAGGGCTGTTGGCATAGCTGCCTGCGCCCCCTCCCAAAATCCTTTTTCTTTCATCTTTCTCCTCATATTGTCTTAATAAATAAGCTGAATCAATTCCAGCCACAGCATGGACTATTATAACACATTCAGGAAAGAGAAAAAAGTCTGCTGATTGTGGCCATCATAAAAGACTGGCAGTCCAGTCTCAAACATATATTATACAAATTCTCTGCTAAATATTTTCACTAATATGTAGTAGCATGGCAAAGACAACTAGAAAAAATAGCAATAAAACAAAGCTAATAGAAATAGTTACTAAAACTATAATCATTTTTATGAAAAGGATACCTAAAAATGCGATTACAAACAAATATAAGAGTATTCAGTAAGGAAATAAACTAAATGGGTAGAATACCTAGGAACACTCTTCCTAAAATATTACTGATTGTTTTCACTAAACTAACAGTTGACTGTTTAAATCCAATAGCTTCTGCCAGATGGTCTTGTCCAATAATTCTAATGAAAATCGGAGTGAGCATGGCGCCTGAAAAATAACTCAATGTGTCAGACAAGAGGTTAATCAGACAAATAAATGCTACTATCAACAAGGAGAAATACTGCCCTGAAAGCGATAGGGACACTATAGAGTAAAGCAAAAATTTTGCAAAACTAATAATTGTATATTTTAGGACACGATGATGTTGAAAATCCGCCAAAACTCCCAGAAAGATTTGTAGAACTTGGGGAAGGGTTTCTGAAATCGTGATAAGTAAAATCGCCAAAGGGGCAAAAGACGCATCTGCCACATAATTCAAAAAAGCCAGATAAAAAATCGTATCCCCAACCGTTGAAATCCACTGGTTGATGGTTAATTGCCTAAAATTTCTATTTTGAAGAAATACTTTCATCACAACTCCTTTTTAAATTCAAATGGGAAGCTTTCACCAAGGATAGACCGCGATACTACTAACAACCAAAATTACAGTAACATCAAAATCTGACCAATGCCATTGTAAACTATATGTAGCCCAATAGGCCAATAAATAGACTTTGTCACTCTAAACAAGACTGCAAATATGAGACCACCACCCATATATACAAAAAAGTCTGTTAAGACCCAACCATGGCCACTAATGTGTAAGATTCCAAATAATATAGCTGAACCAAGTACATCCAGTCCCCATTTCTTCCCTTTTTCCAGAGCAGTCATCACTAATCCACGATAAATCATGTCTTCAAAAATGGGACCTGCAATCACAGGATAAAAAAAATACATCAAAAATGCCGTAGCTCCTGTAAAAGTAGGAGCAGCATGTTGATAAGAAATTTCATTTCGAGTAGGTGGGAAAAGAAAAAAGGTGACGAAATTCCAAACAACAAAAGCAAGCAGAGCTAGGAAGGAATAAAAAAGATAGGATCTTTTAAACTTTCTACTGTTGATCTTCTGCCATTTACCTGACCAAATCATAATAATAAAAGCAAATAGAACCACAAGAAAATGCAACATCATATCTGATAAATAATAGCCAAAGTTAGATAGACCAATAACAAGGTCGCTGCGTAAAACTAGACTACTGAACTCCTGGTCAGCAATAACTAGCATAACAGATATAATAAAGTAATATATTGAGGTTATCTTTTTCATTCTATTTTCTCCTATACTATGAAATAATGATAGTATAACACGGAAACTTCCCTAGTTCAAACTTGGACAACTGAGAGGCTGTTAGACCAGCACAAGCCACATCTGACTGCTTGAGCTTTCTCGCCAAACGTAATTCCTTGTAAAATTCTCCCAACTCCATTCTCTCAATCATCTCACCACCTCCTATTTTTTATATAGTATATCATTATTCACAATTATTTGTCAAAATATTCTGACATTTAAGAGGGCAAAAAAGCCAGCCTTAAGCTGACTCTTTATTCCATAGTATCAAAAGCGAGGCTTGGTTTAGCATTGAGATCCAAGCTTGCAAAATTTTCTTTGTTCCACTCGCTGACGCTAGCATAGGCAATCATGCCTGCATTGTCTCCACAGAGACGCAGGGGTGGAATGATGACCTTGACATCTGTGATTTCGGCAGCCAAGCGTTCTCTGAGACCTTTATTGGCTGCCACACCACCTGCCACGACAAGGGTTTTAACAGGGTATTTCTCCAAAGCCTTCTTGGTTTTTGCCATAAGAATATCCAAGACAGCTGCTTGGAAGGAAGCACACAAGTCCTCTGTGGACAGATTTTCTCCCTTTTGCTCAGCATTGTGATGAAGATTGATAAAGGCAGACTTCAACCCTGAGAATGAAAACTCTAGATTGTCCTCCTTAATCATGGCACGAGGGAAATCATAAATATCCTGTCCCTGATGAGCTAGCTCATCAATTTCACGACCTGCTGGATAGGTCAAGCCCATGACACGGCCAACCTTATCATAGGCCTCACCAACCGCATCATCTCGCGTTTCTCCAACAATCTTGTAATCTCCTGCCTCAGAAACATAGACCAGCTCTGTGTGCCCACCACTTACTAAAAGTGCTAACAAGGGAAACTCCAAAGGCTCTACGCTCTGAGCTGCCATGAGGTGGCCAGCCATGTGATTAACGGGAATCAGCGGAAGTCCATGTGCCCAAGCAAAGGCCTTGGCAGCTGACAAACCAACTAACAGCGCTCCAACCAATCCTGGTCCATAGGTAACCGCGACAGCCGTTACGTCCTCTTCCGTAATCCCTGCTTCGGCTAGCGCCTCCTCGATACAAGCTATAATGACCTCGACATGGTGGCGACTGGCTACTTCAGGCACTACGCCCCCAAAACGTTTGTGACTCTCAATTTGACTAGCAATGACATTGGACAAGAGCTCGTCGTCGTTTTTCAAGACGGCAACACTGGTCTCATCACAGGATGTCTCAAATGCTAAAATATATCTATCCTTCATCTATTTCTCTCTTCATGATGATGGCGTCCTCGACGGGGTCATGGTAGTAGGCCTTTCGCTCAGTGATGACTGCCATCTTTTCTTTCTTGTAAAATGCTTGCGCTCGATGATTTGACTTTCTGACTTCGAGGAAAATCTCCTTATCTGCCGGCAATTGAGCAAACAAGGCCGAGGCAATTCCCTGACCCTGATAAGTTTGTTTGACAGCGATTTGCAGGACTTCTGCTTCAAAGAGATTCTCCTGAACAGCTAGAAAGGCAATCACTTCCGCCCCATCATAAGCTAGAGCGTACCAAGTCTGGTCTTGGGACAGGTCTGCTTGGATTTGTTCCAGCGTCCAAGGACTGACTGGGTAAACAGCTACCATGACAGCGTAGATGGCTTGAGCCAAGTCAGGCTGCTGTTGGATTCGTTTGATTTCTATCATAGGCGTTTAATGTAAGACTCGCCAGACTCGGTGTGGTTCTTGAGCCAGTTTTCCTCAGCCTCGACACGTTTGAGGTAATTCGGCACAAAATCATGCAAGGAGTCTGCTTCCTTGTCCCAAGCCAAAAGAGCAAGATTGGCTGCATTGGGCAAGGTTTCTTTGAAATTAGTCCTTGGCAAGTATTCTTGAATCTGCTCAACAAAGGGGGCAACTTCTCCAACAAAGGTTACTTGACTAGCACCCTTGATTAGCTCAATCACTCGCTCAAAAGGCAGGTGCGCTCCTGGCATGATAGGCTGAGCATTTTCATAGAATCCTGCATAAACATTGTTGCGACGCGCATCCATCAAGGGAACGAACAAGCCTTCTTGTTGGTAGGGCACCAGAGCCAAGAGGCTAGACATACCAACTAACTCGATGTTCAGAGTGTGAGCTAAGGTTTTGGCAGTGGCTACCGCAATTCGCAAGCCTGTGTAGCTACCAGGCCCTTCCGCTACCACGATTCTGTCCAAATCCTTGGGCGTCCAGTCCAAACTTGCCATCAAAAAATCGATGGCAGGCATGAGGGTAATACTGTGATTTTTCTTAATATTAATCGTCGTCTCGGCAAGAACCTGCTTGTCCTCTAAAATAGCGAGAGAAAGAGCCTTGCTGGACGTATCAAAAGCTAATACTTTCATAACATATTCCTATCTTTTTGTCTGCTTACTATTATACTACAAAAGCTGGCACATGGGAATTTTCTTTATCCCCAAACAAAAACGCCCCAGCATGAGCAAGGCATCTAAGCATTTAATCCAAAGTAAAATACAAACCAAACGACATAGGTTACGAGGAGGAGAAAAAGCGAGTAGAGAGTCACAAAGGTAATTTTCCACAAGAACTTGCTTTGTCGTTGTTCCAGTTTGGCAAATAGAAGATTCCCCGCATAAACGCAAGCAACAAAAACAATAAAAGCTACCAAGCGAGCTCCGATAGCAAAAGAAAATAAGTTATACATAGGGCAGCCTCCTTGACTTAAAATCTATATGGAATTATGACAAGCGATAAAAATCATTCCCATTATCAAAATAACATATTTTCTTTATTTTTGCAAACGCTTACCTTTGAGTGCTTATATGACTTTCTCGTTTCTGTCTTTTACTAATCTTTCATTTTGTGGTATAATTGAAATAATTGTAACGAATCAAGGTCAATCTAGACACAAAATGGAATGAAATCAAGCAAATCTCTGCTAAAAGTTTGGAATAAGCTGACCTGTAAAATAGAAAGGAACTATATGATTTACAAAGTTTTTTATCAAGAAACAAAAGAACGTAGCCCACGTCGTGAAACAACACGCGCACTTTACCTAGACATCGATGCCAGCTCAGAACTTGAGGGCCGTATCACTGCTCGCCAACTTGTCGAAGAAAACCGCCCAGAGTACAACATCGAGTATATCGAACTCTTGTCTGACAAATTGCTAGATTACGAAAAAGAAACTGGCGCTTTCGAGATTACGGAGTTCTAATATGGCCTATACTCTTAAACCTGAAGAAGTCGGCGTGTTTGCCATCGGTGGTCTGGGAGAAATCGGGAAAAACACTTACGGAATTGAATACCAGGACGAGATTATCATCGTCGATGCTGGGATTAAATTCCCAGAAGATGACTTGCTGGGTATCGACTACGTTATCCCTGACTACTCTTACATCGTGGACAATATCGACCGCGTCAAGGCTGTCTTAATCACACACGGACACGAGGACCACATTGGTGGGATTCCTTTCCTACTCAAGCAAGCAAATGTCCCTATCTATGCTGGACCACTTGCCTTGGCTTTGATCCGCGGGAAGCTCGAAGAACATGGCCTCCTGCGCAACGCCAAACTTTACGAAATCAACCACAACACTGAGTTGACCTTTAAAAATCTAAAGGCAACTTTCTTTAGAACAACCCACTCTATTCCAGAGCCTTTGGGGATTGTTATTCATACTCCTCAAGGGAAAATCGTCTGTACGGGTGACTTCAAGTTCGACTTTACTCCAGTTGGAGAACCTGCAGACTTGCACCGTATGGCAGCCCTTGGTGAAGAAGGCGTTCTCTGTCTCCTCTCTGACTCGACAAATGCGGAAGTACCAACCTTTACCAACTCTGAAAAAGTCGTTGGTCAGTCTATCATGAAGATCATCCAAGGCATTGAAGGGCGTATCATCTTTGCATCCTTTGCCTCAAACATCTTCCGTCTCCAACAAGCAACAGAAGCTGCTGTTAAGACAGGACGCAAGATTGCGGTCTTTGGTCGTTCGATGGAAAAGGCCATTGTCAACGGAATCGAGCTTGGTTACATAAAAGCTCCAAAAGGAACCTTTATCGAGCCAAATGAAATCAAAGACTACCCTGCTGGCGAGGTTCTTATCCTCTGTACAGGTAGTCAGGGGGAGCCGATGGCAGCACTCTCTCGTATCGCCAATGGAACCCACCGTCAGGTGCAACTCCAACCAGGCGATACGGTTATCTTCTCTTCTAGTCCAATCCCTGGAAACACTACTAGCGTCAACAAGCTGATCAACATCATTTCTGAAGCTGGTGTCGAAGTTATCCACGGTAAAGTGAATAATATCCATACATCTGGACACGGTGGTCAGCAAGAGCAAAAACTTATGCTCCGCTTGATTAAGCCAAAATACTTCATGCCTGTCCACGGTGAATACCGCATGCAAAAAGTCCACGCTGGACTAGCGGTAGATACTGGTGTTGAGAAGGACAATATCTTTATTATGAGCAATGGTGATGTGCTTGCCCTTACCGCAGATTCTGCTCGTATCGCAGGTCATTTCAACGCCCAAGACATCTATGTCGATGGAAATCGTATCGGTGAAATCGGCGCAGCTGTCCTCAAAGATCGTCGTGATCTATCTGAAGACGGTGTCGTTCTAGCAGTCGCAACTGTTGACTTCAAATCACAGATGATTCTGTCTGGACCAGATATCCTCAGCCGAGGCTTTGTCTACATGAGAGAGTCTGGCGACTTGATTCGCCAAAGCCAGCGTATCCTCTTCAATGCCATTCGTATCGCACTGAAAAACAAGGATGCTAGCGTGCAATCTGTCAATGGTGCCATTGTCAACGCTATTCGCCCCTTCCTCTATGAAAATACAGAACGTGAACCGATTATTATCCCGATGATCCTCACACCAGATGAAGAATAAAGCAAGAAAACAGCCCCGAAGACGGAGCTGTTTTTCTCTATGCTTTCTTTTGAGATTAAAACTCAATAAAAATCGAAATCAGACTAGAAGGTTAGGCGAAAGCATAACTTGAGTTAGGTGAGCCGAAGCCGACGACGTATCATTTTGATTTTTGAAGAGTTTTAGAAATACTACGATTTTTACCTTCCAAATACACCATCAAAATAGAAATATCTGCTGGGTTTACTCCCGAGATACGGCTAGCTTGGCCGATGGTTTCTGGATTGATGAGTTTGAACTTCTGACGGGCTTCCGTCGCGATAGAATCAATGTCATCCCAATCGATATTGGCTGGAATGCGTTTTTCTTCCATGCGTTTCATCTTGGCAACCTGGTCCATGGCTTTGGAAATATAGCCTTCGTACTTGATTTCTGTTTCAATCAATTCGATAATCTTGTCATCCAGGTCCTCTGCAGCTGGTCCGATGAAGGCCACCACATCTTGGTAAGAAACTTCTGGACGGCGAAGGAATTCCTTAGCTGTCACGGCATCTGTCAATGGCTTGAAGCCCATCTCCTCAACCTTGGCATTTGTTTCCTTGACTGGCTTGAGTTTGATGCTGTCTAGGCGTTTCATCTCATTTTCAAATTGATTTTTCTTGATTTCAAAACGAGCCCAGCGTTCATCGTCCACAAGGCCAATCTCGCGTCCCATCTCAGTCAAACGCATATCGGCATTGTCATGACGAAGAATGAGACGGTATTCAGCACGACTGGTCAAGAGACGATAAGGTTCGATAGTCCCCTTGGTCACCAAGTCATCAATCATCACTCCGATATAACCGTCACTGCGCTTCAAAATCAACTCAGGTTTACCTTGGATTTTCAGAGCCGCATTGATACCCGCGATAATCCCTTGGCCTGCTGCCTCTTCGTAACCTGACGTTCCATTGGTCTGACCAGCAGTGAAAAGACCTGAGATTTTCTTGGTTTCCAGAGTTGCACGCAACTGATGAGGCAAGACCATATCATACTCAATGGCATAACCTGTTCGCATCATCTCTGCATTTTCCAACCCTTTGATAGAATGAACCAGCTCACGCTGGACATCCTCAGGTAGACTGGTTGAAAGTCCTTGAACATAGACTTCCTCTGTATTGCGCCCTTCTGGCTCAAGGAAGAGTTGGTGACGTTCCTTATCCGCAAAGCGCACAATCTTGTCTTCAATCGACGGACAGTAACGAGGCCCCACTCCCTTAACCACACCTGTAAACATAGGCGCACGGTGGAGGTTGTTTTGGATAATCTCATGACTGGTACCATTGGTATAGGTCAACCAGCATGGCACCTGATCCTTGACATAATCCTCATCACGTGAAGTATAAGAGAAGTGATTAGGCGCTTCGTCTCCTGGCTGAATTTCTGTCACATCGTAGTTGATTGAAGAAGCCTTGACACGTGGAGGGGTTCCTGTCTTGAAACGACCGATTTCGAGGCCCAGTTCCTTGAGATTGTCAGCAAGGTTAATAGAAGCCAAGCTGTGGTTAGGACCTGATGAGTACTTGAGGTCTCCGATGATAATTTCCCCACGGAGAGCAGTTCCTGTGGTCACGATAACAGCCTTGGCAGCATATTCTTGATGGGTCGCTGTACGTACACCGACAACCTTGCCATCTTCAACCAAAATCTCATCAATCATAGTCTGACGAAGGGTCAGATTTTCTTGATTTTCAACTGTCTTGCGCATCTCCTTAGAGTAAAGCTCCTTGTCAGCCTGCGCACGAAGGGCACGAACGGCAGGACCCTTCCCTGTGTTGAGCATCTTCATCTGGATGTAAGTCTTGTCAATGGTCTTAGCCATCTCGCCACCGAGGGCATCAACTTCACGCACGACAATTCCCTTGGCAGAACCACCGATAGAGGGGTTACAAGGCATGAAAGCCAGCATTTCAATGTTGATGGTCGCAAGTAAGACCTTACAACCCATACGGCTGGCAGCCAAGGAAGCCTCGACCCCAGCGTGTCCCGCACCAATTACAATAATATCGTATTCTTCAGTAAAATTATATGTCATTTCTTAACCTTTCAAAAATTTCTCGTAAATAAGGAACTAACTTCTCCTCCTCTAGAGCTTGATCCATAGTAACCCATTTAAAGTGTGTATGCTCTTCAGGATCTAATCTGATAATTGGCTTCTCCCCAACCCACTCTGCTTTATAAACTAAGCGAGTAAAGACAGTATCCTTAGAGGTATCCAGTTGACTATCTTCGTGAAGAAGTTTGAGCGAACTGCTATCTAGCCTAAATCCCGCTTCTTCAACACATTCTCTAAGAGCTCCATCTCGCGGAAGTTCACCCTTTTCAACCCCACCACCAGGAATATCCCAATAAGTTGGATAAACGTTGGGTTGTCCTCTTTTAATTTCCAAACGCTGAATGAGCAAATAATCATCACCACTATGAACAAGTACATGGGCAATAAGCTTAACCATCATTTTCTCTCCTATTCCTCAAGATGAATGTGTCGCAGTTGGCCGTCCCAATCGGGTAGGGCTGTTTTTAGAAAGGCTGGAACTAGATTGATACCCTCAAGCTTGTCTATATCAATCCATTCACAGGGTTGCCTTTTCTCATCTTCCTGCATGGTCAATGGGGCATCTTCAAGCAAGTCCACTAGATAATGAAACTCGATATTGTGATAAGAAACACCGTCCTGTTCAAAACGATTTTCAACCACAAAAGCTAGTTGCCCAGCTTGAGCTTTGACACCTAGTTCTTCCCTCACTTCACGAACTACCGCGTCTTCCGTGCTTTCATTGACTTGGATGGCACCGCCGATAGTGTAATACTTGCCCTTATCTTTGGTGACTAGAAGCTTGCGATTTTGGAGAATCAAAGCTGTCGCCCGAACACCAAAAACTATATTTCCTACTTTTGTCCGAAAGTCTTGCTGAGTCATTTTTGTCCTTTCCTCTAAACGACACAAAAACAGTCAAAACTCCAAAGAAGTGCAGGACAAAAAAGCCTGCAACATCCATGAGCTTTGACCATCATTTCTATTGCTTTTATTATTGTAGCAAATTGAGAAAATTTGTCAATCTAAATGTACTGACAAACTTGTCCATCGCGGTAAGCATTGTCAATCAAGCCACCACCTAGACACTCTTCGCCATCGTAAAAGACAACTGCCTGTCCTGGTGTAATCGCGCGCTGTGGTTCCGCAAAGATAACCTCTGCCTTGTCTCCTTTGACATGGACGGTCACCTTAGAGTCAGGCTGACGGTAGCGGAATTTAGCCGTACATTCGAGCGTAAACTCCTCTGGCATCTCACGAGTAAAGTGGACTTGACTGGCCTCTAAACTTGTTGACATGAGCGAATCATGGTAGAAACCTTGGCCGACATAGAGGATATTCTTGCTTAGGTCTTTTCCGACAACGAACCAAGGTGCATTGTCACCACCGTGTTGCCCACCGATACCAAGCCCGCCACGCTGACCAATCGTATAGTACATAAGACCTGCATGCTCGCCCATATCGCGACCATCTACAGTCATCATGCGACCAGGCTGAGCTGGCAGGTAGTTACTGAGGAAATTTTTAAAGTTCTTTTCTCCGATAAAGCAAATCCCTGTCGAGTCTTTCTTCTTAGCAGTCGCAAGGCCTGCTTCTTCTGCTAGTTTTCGAACTTCAGGCTTTTCCAAATGTCCTAGTGGGAACATGGTTTTTTGAAGTTGTTCTTGCGAAAGTTGGCTGAGGAAATAGGTCTGATCCTTGCCATTATCCACACCACGAAGCATGTGAACGATGCCATCCTCATCACGCGCTACTCGAGCATAATGCCCAGTCGCTACATAATCTGCCCCCAAGGTCATAGCATAGTCCAAAAAGGCCTTGAACTTGATTTCCTTGTTGCACATAACATCTGGATTTGGCGTGCGTCCTGCACGGTATTCCGCTAGGAAATACTCGAAAACGCGGTCCCAGTACTCTTTTTCAAAATTGACAGAGTAGTAGGGAATGCCGATCTGGTCTGCCACCGCAGCCACATCCTTGTAATCTTCGGTCGCCGTACAGACGCCGTTTTCGTCTGTGTCATCCCAGTTCTTCATGAAGATACCGATCACATCGTAACCCTGCTCTTTAAGCAAGAGAGCCGTCACCGACGAATCAACACCACCACTCATCCCCACAACAACACGTGTTTTAGAGTTATCACTCATGGTAAGTCTCCCATCTATTCGTTTATTTATACCCCTCAAAATTCTATTTACTATGACTTTCAATAGAATTTATTTGAGTATAGTCATTTCGTTTGCTTTTAGTACTAGGCAACGAGTCGCAGGCATAACTTGAGTTAGGCAAGACGAGTTAACGACGTAATAAAAGATAAACGAAATGACTAGTTCACGATTGAAGGTCGTGTGTGCTTAACGATTGAAGGTCGCTTGAGCAGTATTCATTATAACATGCTTGGTTGGAGAAGACAAGAAAGAGGCTGTCAATCGATCAACCTCTTTCATAAAATAATCATTCCCTCAACAAAATGCATTGTTGAAATGCTGTTCTAAACCATTGATAGCTCAGATTTCCCAGAATGGAGCTGTCCTAACTATCTAACAGATCGAATACATACATATCCATGCAATTCTGCGTTTAGAATTGATATAAAATAAATGTTTTAGGGTTATTCTAAATCTTTGACTGCTTAAAATTTTATGTTCTGAAGGATTCTAAAGCTAGAATAGCATAAAAATCACGAAAACTGAACTATTCGAAGCTTCAGAGTCATACGATTTCCATAGGAAGTATCTTTTTAGTACGTGTGGTTAGGAGGTAATTTTAAGGAATCTCCCAAAAACAACCGATTTCCTATTTTTATCAATCAAAAAATGTTGATAAATGAGTGTTTTAAAATTAAATTTTAAAGGTATCCTTAAATTTAAAGTTTTTTGATAAGATTTCTGTATTTTTCACAATTCAATGATCCGATGACATTGTTGGGCTACATAAGCATCGTGGGTCACAATAATGACTGTTTTCCCTTCTCGATTCATCTCTAAGAGAAACTTCAAGACCAAATCTCTATTTTCAGGATCCAGCGAACCTGTAGGTTCATCGGCTAAAATCAGCTGGCTGGGTTTTAAGATGGCTCTAGCAACTGCAATTCGTTGTTGTTCGCCACCAGACAACTCAGAGACCTTTTGATGCAAAGTAGCTGACAAACCTACTCTATCTAAAATCTCTTCCACCTTTTTGAGCTTGTCTTTCTTGGACAATTTCACATATTTCAGCGCCAGCATGAGATTGTACTCGACCGTTTCATCATCAATCAGGGCAAAATTTTGAAACAGATAAGAGATATGTTCACGGATTATTGTTTGCGACTTAGCAGAATTAACCGCTAGATTTGTCTGACCAAAAATCTCATACCGTCCGCTATAATCACCATCTATCAAACCTAATAAATTTAACAAGGTCGACTTACCACTACCACTTTTTCCAACGATGGCAACCAAATCTCCCTGATCAATCCTGAGAGACAAGTGATCCAAAATCACTTTTCCCCCAATGGTTTTGGTAATATTTTTCAACTCAATCATAAGACGCCCCCTTTCAATAACTCTGCTAGGCTTCTTTTCTCCATCCTAGAAGCCAAAACTAGCACAAACAGTATGTCCAGACATGTAAAGCCTGCAAACAGCAGGAGTGGCAAGAGCGCATGGGCAAAGAAAATCAAGACTAGAAGAGGCAGACTATAGCCCAGCAAAAGCAGAACGAGGAGAGGACGGTAGCGATCGACCAGTTTCCACCCCATAAACTTCTTGGTAATGATGTCCCTGCGCTTCAATAAGAAAGTTGTTACTAGTAAGAAGTAGGAAATCATCATGCTAAGGAGACCAAACAAAGCAAAGAGTATATTAAGATTTCGAACTGCATCTCGATAAGAATCTACTTTCTCTTGTTGAATGGCTTGAAGCGATGAAAATTTTAAATAATTCCCATCTGATAATTTCTCAACTAACTCCGTAATCACTTTTTGATTTTGTTCTGTATTTTCAACTTTCATGGGGTTGTTTAAACCTGTCGTTGACAAGCGAGTCTTTTCTTCCCACATCATGTCTTGATCATTTACCAGGCTAATGATTGGATTGTGGAGATTTTCCTTTCGCTCATTATTATAAGGGAAGAAAGACCAATCTCCTTCATAGTAGGCAATTTCTACATCCATATCTTCTATTGTTTGCTTTTGCTGATCTTCATACCTCCGAGAAAGATAGGCAATGGATTTTCCCAAGAACTGATTCTTGCCTTCTTGTCCTTTGTCACTAGCTGGCAACAAGATCACCTTTTTAGTGCCGATATCAGGTAGCTTAAAGCCCTGACTTTCTAAAAATTGACGGTTTGCATAGTAAACATCTACCTTATCAGGCAGTTGGTACTGCTGTACTTGTTCAGCTTTGATGACTGGTTTGATAGGAAGACTCGCACTTCGCACATAATTTACTTGTATTTTTGCTAGCAAATCTTGATAAAATTGGTAGAAATAATCTGTAGATTTCCCTGAACCTGCTAGCTCTTCCTGCCACAGGTTATCATTAAGTTTGAAGGTTTCTAAGGTCAGGTAATTCCCTTGGCTTACCCACTGTTGCTGATAAGCAAGTTCTTTGTTTTCTTGTTCTAGACTTCTGCCTACCCCAATCAGTAAAACCGTCAATAAAATAGTTGTCCCTATTTTCATCACATAATTGAAGATGAGACCAAGTTTGATAGATGAAAAACCTTTCAACATGGAGCTGACTGTCATTTTCTGAATCATTAGGTAGGTCAGCCAACTGATGAACAAATACAACTGTAAAAGCAGAAATTGGGATAAGAGTAAACTTGGGAACAAAAGTTTTGGTCTGTAGTCCAGCACTAAAAATAGTCCCAAGTCAATGATAAGACTTCCACCCAAGAGAAGATAAAAATTAGTTTTTACAAAACCAGCTAAAATCGCCCCGCTTTGAAAACCAAGTAACTTTTGAACCCCCACTCGTTTCATCTCCATCATCGGCTGATAAACTGTTACTAACACAAGAAGTAAAATAGCCAAGACAAAAACAATGGCAGATAAAAGCAAATCTCGATTTATGACTTCCACTGCACTTTTATAGGTAGGCTCTAGCAAGGTAGCCTGGTCTATCTTGAAAAAATCGCTCCATTTCTGTACAATCCTATCCTTATCCATCTCTTGTGTAGAAGTTATCGTATAGCGACCATTTAAACTACGAGATGTATCCTTGATATAGGTTTGAAAAGTTATAAGCTGAATAGGCTTGGCTTTTAGAAAGGTCGGTATCGTACCAAGTTTATTAGAAATTTCTTTATTACTGTAGACTCCTTCACCATCTGTGGTAAAATCAAGAGAAGAAATCCCAAACTCTTGGTAGGGGAAGGTATCTTTATCAAAAACACCAGACTTGATTACCTCATCACCACTGTCTGTTTTGATGATGGAGACTTTGTACTCCTTTGATACATCCTCAAAAAATCGAAGAACAGACGCTGCAGGTTCGTTAATATCTTTCAAATACAAATCCAAAGAATCTACAGTCTTTCCCATTTCCCGAATCCGAACCGCTTCACGTGTGTAGTTTACATTAAAAACAAAAAAAGTGGTACACAGCAACAGCAGAAACATACAAAGATGACTGATTTTTTTCATAAAAGTACCTCCACTAAAGTTTTCCCTCTCCTAATAGGAGAGGGAAAATTTCACTTAAAATCCATAGAAATATTCTAATCCTGTTGGCGGAATTTTATTAAGGGAAGCTTGAGCCCAAACCTCGGGATCTTCACGATCCTTAGAGATTCTACCTCCATGCTTGACAGTTGCTGTATGAGATCGAGTAGAATGTAAATAATCAGAATATCCAAAAGTTCCTGTCCAACCTACTCCATAGTTCCATTGACCACCCTCAACCCATACTGCTAAAGCATTTGTAGTAGCAAGTATACCACATACCATTAAAGATGCAACACCAATTTTAACTAATTTTCTCATGATTTATTTCTTCTATTATCGAGAGCTGTTCCGTAAAAACAGCTATAGTAATTTATCAACAAGTATCGTAGTCCATTGGACTCACCTTCCTTCTATCTCATTCTTTAACAACGAACTTATTTTTAACCGGGAGAATAGTACGCTCCTGTATCAATACCTTGAGTAACTAGAGTAGTACTAATAAAACTTCGACTATTACTCAGTAGAATTAGCACAATAAGCAATATAGATAGCGCTTTCAAATATTCGAATTTTAATTTTCCCATCTTGCCACCTTCTTTCACCTATATTATAAATCAACATATATAAACTGTCAAGCAATTAAAGTAAAAAATCATATATTTTTTTAAAAAAGAATTATAGTTATGTTTTGTGTATGAAGAGGATGGTCAAAAACTCAATTTCAGGATAAAATGAAGTAAATATCCCCATAATAAAACGCATAGTATCAGTTTTTTCAAAACCTGATATTATGCGTTTCTTTATTTTAAAGACTTTTTTCCCAGCCTTATACATTCTCTGACTTCTTATCCATTAGATATTGTTCTACCTTGAGTGCCATGACTTCATTATTTTCAATTAGATAAAGCACCTTAGCTTTCATATAATAGTCCTTAGCAACAGAGATATCAAGATTTTCTGTTACATTTCCCAACAAACAATATAAATCTGCTAACCTAAAGCTACTATGATATTTGTTACAAAATTCAATTATCTCCAATAATAGCGCTCTGGACTTATCCATCTCCTCCTGTTTCCAAAGGTGGTAACAATAATTGTATTTTATTTTGATATACAACTCAATTTGTTCACGCACACTGGTATCGATTTTTGAAAGGGCTACGGAAACCTGATCATATAGTTGCTCAAATTTCTCCTTATCCTCATCATAGCCTAAGAAAATCAGCAGGGTATTCAAAATATATAAGTAGTCCACTTTATCAATACTAATCCTACTGAGGATGTCCTCTATTTTTGAAATAGCTAGTTTTAATTGATGTTCACATTGATAGGTTAGAATAGCATCTATCCAGTCCAGATAAATCTTTTCATCAAAAGATAAAGAAGTCTGCTGCTTTCTTTCTCCCTCAAAAGCATATTTCAAAGAGGCGTAATCTTGATTTTCCAATAATGTTTTAGACAATCTCTTGAAAGCAGACAAGCCTAGAAACTCTTTCGAAATTTCTCCTGAAAAGAAATAGTCCATATTTAAGCCCATTTTTTCAGATAATTTATATAACAAATCTGCTCCTGGCATATATTTGCCTTGTTCCATGCGACTTATCTGAGTTTGTTGGCAAATTCCTTCTGCCAATTCTTTTTGCGACCAACCCAGCTCTTTTCGCTTATTTTTTAATCTTGTTGCTAATAATGCATGCATGCTATCCACCACTATTTATATTCTATAAAAACATTATACTACTTTTTTGATAAGATTATATCAAATTGGCTACAAAGAGTGAACAGATTTCCCTACATGTAAGCAAAAAGAGGCTGGGAAAAACTAGCTTCCAAATAAAATCACATAGTGATTTCAGTCTTGAGTACAATCAAGCTGAAAGAAATACTGTGTGGTTTTTGAATTGTTGAACGTCCTAAGATTCGTTTTTTGGTTAATTGTCTATCAGAATGTCCTTTTATCTGTCAATAACCCGAGAAAATCTTGTCGTTTCAAGTCGGAGAAGTGTTTGGTAGAAAGACTTCCTTTTTGAAGTCCATCATCTCTAACCTGCAAATAATAGCTATGTTGGCTTGTTTTAATTGTCAAAAAATCGCCAAATATAAAAACTCTTTTCCAGTTGCGAATCTCAAATTCTTTCATCTCTGATTTTGGAATGCGGATAAGTCCTTGTCGCAAATCACGATGGTGCTCACTTGTGAAAGTCATCCCATTCCCAAGATTTCTTATCAGTAGTTCATCTGGAGTCACCATCACCAGCGCTATTTTAGTTAAGAAAATTTCAACTGTTGGTGGTAAAATCGCCAAATTAAACCAGGGATGTAGGTAGCGATAGGCTAAGAAATAATGAGGCTCCTCACCCAAGCCTAGTTGTTTATATAATGTCTTAACCTCACTGTCTAATCTCGCTTCAAAAGACACATCCGAATGCTCTTCTTCCTTCTTCTGATTAAAATAACGCATCCAGACTAGAAAACCTATAAAGACTATAATAAATATTCCTGATAAGAGATATTTTACATTGTAGTTCATCACTTAACCTCCTGATTCACGCCTCTGCCTAAAACAGAGGCCTATCTATTTTGAAAATAGTTCCATAACAACTTTAAATAAGACTGGTGTCATTAAAATGAGGATAGTTCCTATCACAAATATCATGACTACTCGAAAAAGCTCCTTATTTTTAAACATTTTTCCACCCCTTTTCTAGCTACATCATAGTACTATTAAGCCCATTTTAAAATTACACCAAGCTTTTCCACAAACTTATTTTAGTTTTATTTTCTACTTTTTATATTACTATGATACAATATTTTTAATAGGATTTTATTATTTGTTAACTTTTTTCACGAAAAGGAGTCAATCATGCGTTATGATTTCGGAAAGGTCTATAAAGAAATACGTGAGTCAAAAGGCTTAACCCAAGAAGAGGTCTGCGGAGATGTCCTTTCAAGAACTAGTCTATCAAAGATTGAAAGTGGCAAGGTAACTCCCAAATATGAAAACATGGAATTTCTTCTCCGACAGATTAATATGAGTTTTGAAGAGTTTGACTACATCTGCCATATCTATCAGCCGAGCCAACGGACAGAAATCATGCAAACTTATCTCAATATGAATTCCATCATTGGTGGCAGTGGTCTAGTTCATTTTTTTGAAACATGCCAAAACTATCTCAAGACCCATCACGACCTGCCTATAGAAGAAATCAGGGATATGCTTGAAGTTGTCATTCATATCCGTCAACATGGTACAGAGCAACTGTCAGACCAAGTGAAACAAACTGTCAAAAAACTTTGGGAAAAAATTGAAAAACAAGATACATGGTATGAAAGCGACCTAAAAATCCTCAATACCATCCTTTTCAGCTTTCCTATTGAACACCTCCATCTCATCACTGGAAAAATCTTGCAACGCTTAGAAGTCTATAAAAACTATCAACATTTACATGACTTGCGAATGGCAATCCTACTCAACCTTTCCACCATTTACTTATACCATCAAGACAACAACATGTGTCAACAAATCTGCTATACTTTACTAGAGGATGCCAAGAACAAGAAAAGCTGCGATATGCTTGCTATCTGCTATGTCCGTATTGGGATTTGTAGGGATGATGCTAAACTTATCCAAAAAGGGTTCTCCCTTCTGGAGCTGACCGATGAAACGTCCATTCTAGCCTTTCTCAAAAAAGAAGTGGAGACCTATTATCAACCGAAAGAAATATAAAAAAGTCGAGGGATTTCCTCGACCTTTTCATATTATTCTGTTCGTTATTTCTTAATACCAGCCATTGTTAAGCCAGAAGTTTTTAGCGGCTGACCATGAACCGTAACGTCCTGCAACGTAGGCATCCGCTACACGTTCTTGGTTAGCAGCTGAGTAGTCACCGTTCAAGTATGAATCTGTCAATTGGTAACGTCCAATGTATTGGCCGTTTGTAGCTGTATAGCTACCACCTGATTCTTTTTGTGCAATCCATTCTTTAGCTTCTGCTTCAGATCCGCTTACAGTTGCAGCTGGTGCTGAAGCTTCTGTTGTAGCAACCGTTTCTTCTGCTGCAGGTGCGCTTGCCACTGGAGCTTCTTCTGCTACTTCTGTAGTTTCTGCTACTGGAGCTGAAACAGTTTCATCTTGAGCAGCTGGTGCTGCATAAGTAGTTGGCGCTGGTGTTGCAGCAGGCGCTACAGGGCCATCAATAACCAACTCTTGACCAACATAAATCAAATGAACGTTGTCGATGTGGTTGTTTTCTGCCAATTTCTCAACAGTTGTGTTGTGAGTTTCAGCGATTTCTGAAAGTGTATCACCTTCTTTAACAGTGTAAGTTGATGATTCTTGAGCAGATACAAATGATGGAGCAAATACTGCAAACAAGGCAGCTACTCCTGCAAGAGTTGTTTTAATCTTTTTAGTTGTTGATTTCATATTTGAAAATTCTCCTTCTTTCTATAGTTCTATCATACCCTTTAAATATTACCGTTTCTTGACACTTTTATGTAGAAATATTACAAAATTATTTTTTATTTCCCTAAATAAGCTATTTTTTGTTACAAAAGATGCTTTTTTATGCTATTTGTAGTGTAAAAAGGTTTTCATCCACAATTAAAGCCAAGACCTTCATTCTTTGATATAATAGAGATAAGAATTTTTATAAGGGGAAACTGATGAAATCACTTCGTTTTCAATCTGTCTTTGATATCATCGGACCAGTTATGATTGGCCCATCTAGTAGCCATACAGCTGGTGCTGTTCGTATTGGGAAGATTGTCTCTTCCATTTTTGATGATACTCCGACAGAAGTCGAATTCCAACTATTTAACTCATTTGCCAAGACCTATCGTGGTCACGGAACAGACCTAGCCCTTGTTGCAGGTATTTTGGGCATGGATACAGATGATCCTGAAATCCCAAACAGCCTGGAAATTGCCCACAAGCGTGGCATCAAGATTGTCTGGACCATTCAGAAAGACAGCAATGCCCCTCACCCAAACACCACTAAAATTACCGTTAAAAATGCTCATAAGACCATTAGCGTGACTGGTATTTCTATCGGGGGAGGAAATATTCAGGTAACCGAACTCAATGGCTTTGCCGTCTCTCTCAATATGAATACACCGACTATCATCATTGTTCATCAAGATATTCCAGGTATGATTGCCCTCGTAACAGAGGCCCTTTCCCGCTATGATATCAATATCGCCCAGATGAATGTTACTCGTGAAAAAGCTGGTGAAAAAGCTATTATGATTATCGAAGTTGACAGTCGCAACTGTGATGAGGCTATCGAAGAAATTCGAAAAATCCCTCATCTCCACAATGTCAATTTCTTTAAATAGGAGGAAGCATGTTTTATTCTATCAAAGAATTGGTCGAGCAGGCAGAACTGGACTTTCAAGGAAATGTCGCAGAACTCATGATTACAACAGAGTTTGAATTGACTGGTCGCGAACGTGAAGAAGTCTTCCTTCTCATGGAACGCAATCTAGAAGTCATGAAAGCCTCTGTCCAACTTGGCCTCAATGAAAATAAATCTCGTAGTGGCCTGACAGGTGGAGATGCTGCCAAATTGGATCACTACATCAAAAACGGAAAAACTCTGTCAGATTACACGATTCTCTCTGCTGCCCGAAATGCCATTGCAGTCAATGAACACAATGCCAAAATGGGCTTGGTTTGTGCCACTCCGACCGCAGGAAGTGCTGGCTGTCTGCCTTCCGTTCTAACAGCTGCTATTGAAAAATTAGACCTCAGCCACGAGCAACAGCTGGATTTCCTCTTTGCTGCCGGTGCCTTTGGACTAGTCATCGCAAACAATGCCTCTATCTCAGGTGCTGAAGGTGGCTGTCAGGCCGAGGTTGGTTCGGCCTCTGCTATGAGTGCTGCAGCCTTGACTCTAGCTGCCGGTGGAACACCTTATCAGGCCAGTCAAGCCATTGCCTTTGTCATTAAAAATATGCTAGGCCTCATCTGTGACCCTGTTGCCGGCTTGGTCGAAGTTCCCTGTGTCAAACGCAATGCCATGGGAGCTAGCTTTGCCTTCATCGCAGCAGACATGGCCCTGGCAGGTATCGAATCTAAAATCCCTGTGGATGAAGTTATCGATGCCATGTACCAAGTAGGAGCAAGCATGCCAACTGCCTTTCGTGAAACAGCTGAAGGTGGACTCGCTGCCACCCCTACTGGTCGTCGCCTCCAAAAAGAAATTTTCGGAGAATAAGCTTATCAAATAGGAGAAACCATGACCTCTATCTCAGCTATCTTTTTCGATCTGGACGGAACCCTCGTTGATAGTTCTATCGGGATTCACAATGCCTTTACCCATACCTTTAAGGAGCTGGGGGTACCTAGCCCTGATGCCAAAACGATTCGTGGTTTTATGGGACCGCCCCTTGAAAGTAGTTTTGCAACCTGCCTGCCCAAAGAACGAATTTCTGAAGCCGTGCAGATATACCGTTCTTACTATAAGGAGAAAGGCATCCATGAAGCTCAACTCTTTCCTCAGATTGTAGACTTGCTTAAGGAGCTATCAAGCAAATATCCTCTTTATATCACCACTACAAAGAATACCCCTACCGCTCAAGATATGACTAAAAACTTGGGAATCCATCATTTCTTTGATGGCATTTATGGTTCCAGCCCTGAAGCACCTCATAAGGCAGATGTCATTCGCCAAGCCTTGCAGATACATCAACTAGCCCCAGAACAAGCCATTATCATCGGAGATACTAAGTTTGATATGCTGGGAGCTCAAGAAACAGGCATTCAGAAATTGGCTGTCACTTGGGGATTTGGAGAGCAAGCAGATCTACTAAACTATCAACCTGATTATATGGCCCACAAACCCCTACAAGTTTTAGAGTATTTTCAATAACATGACAAAGACTGGGCAACAACTCATTTTCATACTCAATGAAAATCAAAGAGCAAACTAGGAAACTAGTCGCAGGCTGCTCAAAACACTGTTTTGAGGTTGCAGATAGAACTGACGAAGTCAGCTTAAAACATGGTTTTGAGGTTGTAGATAAGACTGACGAAGTCAGTTACCTATACCTATGATACCTACGGCAAAGCGACGTTGACGTGATTTGAAGAAATTTTCGAAGAGTATAAATCTCTACATAACAAAACGCATATTACCAAGGTTCAAGACCTGATAATATGCGTTTTCTTTTTTATTCAACGTGGGTTGTTTGATTGGCAAAGGCGATAATAGCTTGCTTCAACTCATCTCCACTAAGAGTGCGGAACTCTTCAATCTTTTGATCGATGGCTTCTAGAGGCATGACATTAACCTTACCAACGAAAATCTTATCCATAACCTGATTGTCAACGAGTTCGGTTGATACCAAGAGTTCTTCGTAAAGTTTTTCGCCTGGGCGGATTCCAACTTCAACGATTGGAATTTCACTTTCGGTGTGGCCACTTAGAAGGACCATTTTCTTGGCCAAGTCATAAATCTTGACTGGTTTGCCCATATCAAGGATAAAGACTTCCCCATCCTTGGCATAAGCACCAGCATGGATAACCAGACGGCTAGCTTCTGGAATGGTCATAAAGTAACGGGTCATGCGGAAGTCTGTCACCGTTACAGGCCCGCCTTCAGCAATTTGACGTTCAAAGACTGGAATGACACTACCACGGCTACCAAGAACATTCCCAAAACGAACTGCACAGTAGGTCGATTGGCTACGTTGGTTAAAGCCAGTGACAATCAACTCCGCCACGCGCTTGGTTGCTCCCATAACATTTGGTGGATTAACCGCCTTATCTGTCGAAATCATAACCATCTTAGGTACTTTGGCTTCATCAACAGCCTTAGCAACGTTGTAAGTTCCACGAATATTGTTTTTGAAGGCTTCTTTTGGATTGCGCTCCATCATAGGAACGTGCTTGTGGGCTGCCGCATGATAAACAATAGCTGGCTTGTACTGCTCAAAGACTTGCAAGAGACGGTCATAGTCTTGAATGTCCGCAATCACAGGTACATAATCAATCCCTTGGAACTTGCGAATCAATTCATGATAAACAAGGTAGATTGAATTTTCCCCATGACCGAGCAAGACGATGCGTTCAGGATTAAAGCGACTAACTTGGCGACAGATTTCAGAACCGATTGAACCTCCAGCACCTGTGACTAAGATTGTCTTACCTGTCAGTTCTGCGCCCAGACGCGATTCGTCAAGACGAATTTCCTGACGGCCCAAAAGGTCTGTGATATCAATCTTCTGGAAACCTCCACCTGCTTGGTGAAGTCCCTGAACAACGGTTTCAACCTTAGGCATCTTGTAACATTTGACACCCAGTTTATTACACATCTGCAAGATACGTTCATATTCTGATGGGTCAAGCGACGGAATCGCAACGATCACACGCTCGATTTGATGGCGTTTAGCTAATTCAGGCAATTCATCATATGAACCCAAAACAGGAATCCCACCAAGTTTTTGTCCCTTTTTCTTCGCATCCTTATCCAAAATACCAACAAGTTCCAAATCACTGGTTGGATGTTGGTAACTATCCATAAAGAGGGCCCCACCATCACCAGCACCAATCAAGAAGGTTCGACGGTGTTCCCCATCACCACTGCCTTTTTTTCGTCTTGAATAGATTAGTTGCCAAGTAATCCGTGGCAATAAAATCAAGAAGGTACTCAACAAGATAAAGAGAATGATGAAACGGATTGAAAAAAGTGGCAAGAAGGCATAGCAGATACTATATGACAAGACGCTGCTCGCAGTCACACCAAAAAAGATTTTCATAAAATCCGTAATTTTGCTGTAACGACTAATACTAGCGTTCAACCCCCAAAATCCAATCATCAATTGATAGAACAGGAAGGCCAAACTCGTATAGATAATGTAGTCAACAGGTGCTGGATTAATCAGCCCGTAAAATAAAATATAAGATACAATGATGGAAACCACCATACTGAAAATATCAAATATTCCCCAGAAAACCTGTTTTTGTTGTTTATTTAAAATTTCCACCAGATCAATCACATAATCTGTTAGTTTTTTATTCATGTCAATCTACTCCTCCTTAAAAGAGCTGGATATTTATATTGTTATTATAACACTTTTTATCCAGTTTACGATTTGCTACAATCTTTTACTTGCTTTTTCGTAACAGTTTCATAAAAATAAACTGTCGGACAAATCCTGGACAAAGGGCAACAACCATCTGAATCGCAACACTCTTGGCATACTCCATGTAAGAAATTTGCCCTCTCTTCAGCATACGTTGACGAGCCTGACGATAGAGTTTGAGGTAGCGCAGTCCCCCACGACGCTCAAACATCCCTGCTCCGACACGAACCTTACACAAGATTTGATCCAGATTTCCAGTCTTAGCTCCTGCAGCAATCATATTGAGCCAGAGGAGGTCATCCTCCATATAAAGCCCATCCTCATAATTGCCTGCCTTGAGAACCATGTCCTTCTTGAACATGACAGTCATGTGGTTAAAGGCACTTCTCATCCTTTGATAAGCCACAATCTCTGCATGTTGGGTTGGAACACGACGGTAAGAAACAATCTCATCAGGATTATCAATAAACTCTGCAATATGTCCACCTAATAGGTCGAGGTTTCCCTTCTCCATTAACTGAACCTGTTTCTCAAAACGGTCTGGAACAGCTATATCATCTGTATCCATACGAGCGATGATATCGTATTGACACTGCAAAACACCCTGTCGAAGAGCCAGGCCCAAACCTTGATTCTGCTCAAGAGGATAGCGTTTCACTGGAATATCAGACTCAGCTTCAAGCTGGTCTAATACCTGATAGAGCTCAGGTGTCAAAGGCCCATCCTCAACCAGAACCAATTCGCTCGGTTTCAGGGTCTGATTTTGAACACTCTCAATAGCATTCTTTAAAAATGTCGGATTTTCCTTGATATAGACCGACATCAATACGCTGATTTTTTGCTTTTCAGACACAGTTTTTCTCCAATGTATAGATTTCCTTCCACTATTTTATCATAATTTTCAAGACTTTCCCATTTTTATCTTGAAAGCCCAAAACCTTACTTGACATTATAGGGAAAAAGCCTTAAAATAAGCTGTTATTAAAATCAGCTAGGAGAGGTATTATATGAAAAAGCAATCACTCTTTTTTGTTCCAGGTATTATCCTGATTGGTGTTTCCTTGCGGACCCCTTTTACTGTTTTACCCATTATTTTGGGAGATATTTCGCAAGGGCTGGGAGTCGAAGTTAGTTCACTTGGTGTCCTGACCAGCCTTCCTCTCCTCATGTTTACCCTCTTCTCGCTATTTTCTACCCGACTAGCTCAGAAAATTGGCTTGGAGCATCTCTTTACCTATGGCCTTTTCTTCTTGACCATCGGTTCTCTCATTCGACTAATCAATCTGCCCCTGCTCTATCTAGGAACCTTGATGGTTGGGGCAAGTATCGCAGTCATCAATGTTCTGCTTCCTAGTCTTATCCAAGCTAATCAACCAAAGAAAATTGGTTATCTGACCACCTTATATGTAACTTCTATGGGGGTTGCGACGGCTCTGGCTTCCTATCTAGCTGTGCCCATTACACAAGCCAGTTCTTGGAAAGGACTTATCATCCTCCTCACCCTGCTCTGTCTAGCAACTTTTTTGGTCTGGCTCCCAAATCACCGCTATAATCACAGACTAGCTCCACAAACCAAACAAAAAAGCAAAGCAAAGGTCATGCGTAATAAACAGGTCTGGGCAGTGATTGTCTTTGCAGGTTTTCAATCCTTGCTCTTTTACACCGCTATGACCTGGCTACCTACCATGGCCATCCATGCAGGCCTATCCAGTCACGAAGCTGGCTTGCTGACCTCTATCTTCTCCCTGATTAGCATTCCTTTTTCAATGACCATCCCAAGCCTGACAACCAGTTTATCTACTCGTAACCGTCAGCTCATGCTCACTCTGGTTTCACTAGCTGGTGTGGTCGGTATTTCCATGCTCTTTTTCCCAATCGGTAATTTCTTTTACTGGCTTGCCAGCCATCTCCTCATCGGAACCGCAACCAGCGCCCTCTTCCCTTATCTCATGGTCAACTTTTCACTCAAGACAAGCGCCCCTGAAAAGACAGCCCAATTATCTGGCCTATCTCAAACAGGAGGCTATATCCTAGCAGCCTTTGGCCCGACTCTCTTTGGTTACAGTTTTGACCTTTTCCACTCTTGGGTGCCAGCTGTAGCTGCCCTCTTACTCGTCGATATCATCATGACTGTGGCCCTCTTTACAGTGGATAGAGCCGATAAAATCCTCTAAACTTCTAGTTTTAGCTAGAAGTTTTTTATATATAAAAATTTTATACATTTCTCTTGACAGGGCTTTCATTTAGATGTACAATGTATGTGTAGAAAAATTATATATAAAAATCTTACACATTAGAAAAGGAGGTCCCCCATGTACTTTCCAACATCCTCTGCCTTGATTGAATTTCTCATCTTGGCTGTACTGGAGCAGGATGATTCTTATGGTTATGAGATTAGCCAAACCATTAAGCTGATCGCCAATATCAAAGAATCTACACTCTATCCTATCCTAAAAAAATTGGAGGGCAATAGCTTTCTGACAACCTATTCTAGAGAGTTCCAAGGTCGCATGCGCAAATACTACTCCTTGACAAATGGTGGTATAGAACAGCTCGTGACCCTAAAAGATGAATGGGCACTTTATACAGACACCATCAATGGCATCATAGAAGGGAGTATCCGCCATGACAAGAACTGAATACCTGACTCAGCTAGAACTCTATCTCAAAAAACTGCCTCAGGCTGACCAAATTGAAGCCATGGACTATTTCAGGGAACTCTTTGACGATGCTGGAGTCGAAGGAGAAGAAGAACTCATCGCTAGCTTGGGAACTCCCAAAGAAGTGGCCCACGAAGTTCTCTCCAATCTTCTCAATAAAAAAATCAATGAAGCACCCGCTCAAAAGAATAACCGACAAATTTTGCATATCGCCTTGTTAGCTCTCCTTGCAGCACCCATCGGCATTCCTCTGGGAATCGCCATCCTCGTGGCTCTGTTCGGAATCCTTGTGGCTGCTTTGACTGTCATTCTGGCTTTCTTTGCGGTTTCCATACTAGGTATCATCGGCGGATTCCTATTTTTAGTTGAAAGTTTCACTGTCTTAGCCCAAGCTAAATCGGCCTTTATCTTGATTTTCGGTTCTGGTTTACTAGCTATCGGTGCTTCTTCACTAGTCTTACTAGGTATTTCCTATGTAGCCCGCTTCTTCGGCCTACTCATTGTTCGCCTGGTGCAATTTGTTCTCAAAAAAGGAAAGAGAGGTGACCAGCATGCGTAAATGGACAAAAGGATTTCTCATTTTTGGTGTGGTGACTACCGTTATCGGCTTTATCCTGCTTTTTGTAGGTATCCAATCTGACGGGATCAAGAGCCTACTTGCCATGTCCAAGGAGCCTGTCTATGATAGTCGGATGGAAGAGCTGACCTTTGGCAAGGAAGTCGAAAACCTAGAGATTACGCTCCACCAACACGCACTGACCATCACAGACTCTTTCGATGATCAAATCCACATTTCTTATCATCCATCTATTTCTGCTAACCATGATCTTATCACAAATCAAAACGATAAAACGCTAAGCCTCACTGATAAGAAACTGTCTGAAAGTCCGTTTCTCTCTTCTGGAATTGGCGGGATTCTCCATATCGCAAGCAGCTACTCTAGTCGTTTTGATGAAGTTATTCTCCAATTACCAAAAGGAAGAAGCCTAAAAGGAATCAACATCTCAGCCAATCGCAGACAAACCACCATCATAAATGCTAGTCTTGAAAATGCAACTCTCAATACAAATGGCTATCTCCTCCGAATTGAAGGAAGTCGTATCAAAAACAGTAAACTCACAACACCAAATATCATCAATATCTTTAGCACAGAACTGACAGATAGTCAGTTAGAGTCAACAGAAAAGCACTTCCACGCTGAAAAAATCCAAGTACACGGTAAGGTGGAATTGATGGCGAAAACAGACCTACAACTGCTACTTTCCGAAGAAGAAAAACAAAGAATCAACTTAGATCTTTCAACAAAACATGGTTCTATTCTTCATTTTTTAAGAGAAGGAAGACGTTCGTTTAAAAACAAAGAAAACAAAGATGAACGATTAAGCAATCCTTATAAAACAGAAAAAGCAGATGCAAAAGATCAACTCATAGCAAGAGCAGAACAGGATATCTATCTACTCAAATCAGAGGAACACGAGTCTTCTTCTAGAAACCGTTGACAAAAGCGCTTACATCTGCTACTATGGAAGCATATTTATCTAACTAAAAAGGAGGTTCTACCATGAAACAAGAATGGTTTGAAAGTAATGATTTTGTAAAAACAACAAGCAAGAACAAACCTGAAGAGCAAGCTCAAGAGGTTGCAGACAAGGCTGAAGAAAGGATAGCCGATCTCGATATGCCAATTGAAAAAAATACTCAAGTAGAGGAGGAAGTCTCTCAAGCTGAAGTCGAACTGGAAAGCCAGCAAGAAGATAAAATTGAAACGCCTGAAGACAGTGAAGCAAGAACAGAAATAGAAGAAAAGAAAGCATTAGATTCTACTGAAGAAGAGTCAGACCTTTCTAAAGAAACAGAAAAAGTCACTATAGCTGAAGAAAGCCATGAAGCTCTTCCTCAGCAAAAAACAACCACGAAAGAGCCACTTCTTATCAGTCAATCCTTAGAAAGTCCTTATATCCCCGACCAAGCTCCAAAATCTACGGACAGATGGAAAGAGCAAGTACTTGATTTTTGGTCTTGGCTGATGGAAGCAATCAAATCTCCTACAAGCAAGCTTGAAACAAGTAGCACACACAGTTACACAGCCTTTATCTTGCTCACTCTATTCTCTTCATCTTCCTTTTTCTTTAGTATCTACCACATCAAACATGCCTACTATGGACATATAGCAACTATCAACAGCCACTTCCCTGAACAATTTGCTTCATTAAATCTCTTTTCGATTATCTCTATCCTAGTAGCAACAACACTCTTCTTCTTTTCATTCCTCTTGGGTAGTTTCGTGGTGAGACGATTTATCCACCAAGAAACTGACTGGACCCTAGAAAAGGTTCTCCAACAATATAGTCAACTCTTGGCAATTCCAATCATCCTCACTGCTATTGCTAGTTTCTTTGCCTTCTTTGATAGCCTACGATTTACAGCCCTCTTGTGTGTGATTAGCATTGGAATCATTCTGCTTGCTAGCCTCCATATCATTACGAGACCTAGTCAATCAAGTGAAACCGACTCCTTTTATCAGTTATTCTTATCTGTCCTTGTGAACGGAGTTATTATCCTCCTCTTCTTTGTAGCCGAAGTGGCACTTATTGGGGATTACCTTCGTATCTTAGCCTTTCTTTAAACTTCAATCCTGTCTTTCATGGCAGGATTTTTTCTATGCCAAAAAGCAAGTCAATTGACCTGCTTTACTTTTCTTGTGCTAATGCTTTAAAATCTTGTCTTAGGATGGGTTGAACTTCTAATTGATTGGCATCTAGTTGGTGGTAAAATGCTGATGGTAGTGACTCTAGGAACTTTGCATAGTCCAAGCGAGCGATAGCTTCATAGTCTTCTGGTTTAGAGCCATCTCCTGTGATTTGAACCAAGTCAATCTCCCACTGCACTTCCTTATCCACCAATTGCTCCATATAGGCCGCAGGAACAAATGGTTCTCTCGGTAATACTGTCTTGACTCCTTGAGCCAGATGGTAAACACCGTGAACTTGTCCTTCTCCATCCTGATAGAAGGAAACTCTTGCAAAGTAAGCATCGGTCTCTTGAACCGCACGTACACGTGCTTCAAACTGAGCCAAGCCATCTTCCCCTAAAAAGCTTTTCAAATCCTCATGACTAAAGAAAACAGGATTAAAAATTCCTTGGCAAATCGTAAAACGGGCTGCGGTGTCTCCCAGATAGGCTTGAATACTTGCTTGGAAATAAGCTTCAAAGTCAAAGCCATTTAGCCCTTCAATCTCAGTTCCTGTGTAAGCAAGCAGAGCATCTAAAAATAACTTGATAATCCGCCAGTCTGTCTTCGTTAATAGGTCAGGAAGATCGACACGGTAAGCCTTTTGACCATCAGCATAACTGATCTTAAAGAGAAATTGTGATTGACCCACTATCGCACACTCGATATACTCAAGACGGTTAAGAGGCTGACGGAGATAGACTGCATCATAGCTATGTGACTCCAAGCCATCAACCAAGTCCAAGATAGACTTGGCAGTCAAAATTTCCTGTTCTCCTAAAATGCTCTGTTTATTTGGAATAAAAAATGTTTTCGTCATAACTGAACTCCTTTGAAATCGTTTACATATAGTATACCTTATTTTCCTGAAAGATACAGAAACAAACTTTAGATTTTTGAGTAAAAAGCATAGAAAAACAGCCCCTGAGGACTGTTTGATCTTATACAGTAGCTGCTTGATCCAAGCTTTCACCGATAGCGGATAGGCGCTCGACAACTTCAGCTTGTGTCAATTCATTTTCTGAAACATAGCGGTTACGTGGGTGAACACGGCACTCGTGTGAGCATCCACGAAGGTACTTGTCTTCATTTTCTTCTGATGTCAAGATACGACGGTTACAGAATGGATTTCCACAGTTGACATAACGTTCACATGGTGTTCCATCAAACCAGTCTTTTCCTACGATGGTTGGGTTGACATGGTTAACATCTACGGCAATACGCTCATCAAAGACGTACATTTTCCCATCCCAAAGTTCACCTTGGACTTCTGGGTCTTTACCGTAAGTTGCAATTCCTCCGTGCAATTGGCCGACATCTTTGTAGCCTTCACGGACCATCCAGCCTGAGAATTTCTCACAGCGAACTCCGCCTGTACAGTAAACCACGACACGCTTGTCCATGAATTTTTCTTTGTTATCACGAACCCACTGTGGCAACTCACGGAAGTTGCGGATGTCTGGGCGGATAGCCCCACGGAAATGCCCTAGGTCGTACTCATAATCGTTACGTGTGTCAAGGACAACTGTATCTTCGTCAAGAAGGGCTTCTTTGAACTCTTTTGGAGACAAGTAAGCTCCTGTTGTTTCAAGTGGGTTGATGTCGTTGTCAAAGTCGTTGTCTTCCAAACCAAGGTGGACAATTTCTTTCTTGTAGCGAACAAACATCTTCTTGAAGGCTTGTTCATTTTCTTCGTCAATCTTGAACCACAGGTTTTCCATTCCTGGAAGGCTGTGAACGTAGTCCATGTATTTTTGAGTTGTTTCGTAGTCACCTGAAACTGTTCCGTTAATTCCCTCGTCAGCGACTAGGATACGGCCTTTAAGACCGATTGATTTACAGAAAGCCAAGTGGTCTGCAGCAAATTGCTCTGCATTTTCAATTGGAGTATAAAGGTAGTAAAGTAAGACACGAATATCTTTTGCCATAAGATTTGTTCTCTTTTCTATTCTTAAATTTTCAGAATTTTTCATCTAACTATACTAGTATACCTGCTTGAGAAAACGAATGCAATTTATTTGACTGGAAATTGTAGAAAGGGATTTATCCCTGCATTTCGTCAGTAGCCATAGCGAATAGCAGATAATTCTCTCAATTTTTTGATCTGCTCAGCTTGACTTTCTGATAAACTTAGCTTGTTATCAATCAATACGCGCGCAAGGTCAACATTCATTTGACTCAAAATAACTGGAGTAGAGGTCCCATCGTCCTCTAATCGTCTTTTATAACTCACTAACTGATTTTTCAAAGGAGCAAGTTGAGGCGTATTGTTTATATCTTCCAGTAGGTGATCTATGATAGTCATGGCTTCACAACGTCTTTCACTTCCTCCAGCAAACCATTTTAATGGTGTCATTCTTATTTTCCTCCTGAAACTCACTTATAAATTTGATAAACTATTATTCCTAACTCTCGATCCAGTATTTAACCAAACACCCTATGTAAAAAAGTCAGCAAAAATGGTAATGTTGCGAAAATATTATTAATCACATGCACCGCATAGGATGGATAAATGCTCTTGGTATAGCGGGTCAAACTAGCAAAGATGATGCCAGATGTTGCAAAGACGAAGATATCTAACAAACTAGGCAGGCTTGAAAAATGAGGAAGAGCAAATAAAATTGACGGAAGAAGCAAATCAAGGCCAAATCTCGAATGCTTAAAAAAGGCATGTTGCAGTAATCCTCTATAGATTAGCTCTTCCATAAGTGGAGTCAGAAAGAACAAAGTTATATAGATACCTAGCTCAGCAAAGTTGGTCCCACTATAACCGATCAATACAGCCCAACCTTCAGCAGTTGACTGAACATGTTTAGCTGTCTGAACGTTAAAAGAGATATGGAGCACTACCACTAATACTGTCAAAATCGAATACCAAAGCCATTTTTTTCTTGGAATACGAAAGAGGTAGCCATGGCCTGTCTTAACCAGAATCCAAATCATGACTCCGCTAAATAGTAAACTCAAGATATTTTGAATCCAGACGAAATTGCCAATCTGGGAAGAAAATTGCCAATAATTTTGTACAATAAGCGTCAACTGAGAAAGACCAAATACGAAAAATAAGTAAGACAAGACTGCACTTATTTTGAAGACAAGCTGATACTTTTTCATGTGAACCCTCCTTTGTAAACTCGTAACATCTCTAATATAAACCATATTTACCCAAATCCTTACTCTAAATCCTAAATAGTGCTTGAGATTTCCTGAATGGTTACAATAAGGGAAATGAGAAAACAGGAATATCTATGTCTTTATTTCAAAAAATCACTGCCTTCCCCAGACAAACCTGAGGAAAACAGTGATTTAATTTTTAGGAATTAGGAATGAATACACGAAATCAATTGATCTTATGATTTTTTGTTTTTCAAGAATTCATCGTATTGTTTTTGCATTTCATTCAATACTTTTTCGTAGGCACCTTCAGATTTCAATTTTTCCATCAATTCTGGAATAGCTTTGTCTGGGTCTACAGTACCAGTGTTGATAGCTGTATCGAATTGTTGCATTGTGTTAGAGATTGCTGAGATTTCAGATTTCACATTGTCAGTGTTAAAGATGAATCCAAGCGCTGGAGATTCTTTAGCTTCTGCCAATTGTTTCTTAGAATCTTCGATTTGTTGGTCTGTAACGTTTTCGTTGATGTAAAGAATCCAGTTGTTACCAGTGTTCCATCCACCCATGTGAGTGTTTCCTTTGTAGCCATCAAGGACACGAACACGGTTTTCTTTACCTGCAATTTTTTCCCAGTTCTTGCCTTCTGGACCATAAACAAGACCATTCAAGAGTTCTGGGTTAGTGTTCAAGAGGTTCAACACTTCCATTGATTTTTCTTTGTTCTTAGAGTTGTTTGAGATAACAAAGTTAGCAACTTGTGTTGTTTGGTTTTTCTTGATGAAATTAGTGATTGGTTTGATTTGGATATCTTTATTCGCAACACGTGAAAGTAAGCTGTTACCGTAGTCAGCTGGTCCTACTGTTTCTTCACGAACGAACCAAGTATCTTGTTGAAGGTCAAATGAAGTATCGCTTGTTGCTACGTCTTTTGGAATGTATCCAGCTTCATAGAATTTGTGAAGAGTCTTCAAGTGTTCTTTGAAACGAGGTACTTCGTAACGGTTTACGATCTTAGTAGTGTCCCCTTCAAGGTCGATAACGAATGGAAGTCCATTTGGAACTGGGTAGTCAAAGTTATCAGATGGGATGAAGTTCTTAGTAACCGCAAATGGCACTACATCTGGAGCTTTTTCTTTAATTTGTTTCAAGACTGGTTCAAGTGTTTCGTATGAAGTGACACCTGAAATATCGATACCGTATTTAGCAAGAAGAGTTCCGTTGAAGGCGAAGTTTTGAGATGATGCAACGTTGGCTGCAACTGGAACTGCGTAAATTTTACCGTTAATGCTGTTACCTTTGATGTAAGCTGGGTCAAGTGCTTTATAAAGCTCTGCCCCTTCTTTCTTATACAAGTCAGTCAAGTCAGCATAGGCACCTTTTTGAGCATTTACAACATAGTTAGATGCAAAGGCGATATCGTAGTTTTCACCAGATGATGTGATAACTGACATTTTCTTATCATAGTCACCCCATCCAAGATATTGGATATCCAATTTAGCACCAACTTTTTCACCGATGATTTTGTTGGCATTTTCTAGCAATTCATCCAAGTTATCTGGTTTGTCCCCGATTTGGTACATTTTGATAACAGTTTTTTCACCTGAAGCTGAGTCAGCAGCTTTTTTGTTACCTGAAAGGTTTCCACAAGCAGCAAGACCAGCAGCCAAAGCGACTACGCTAGCAGATGCAAAAGCATATTTTTTCCAGTTTTTCATGACAAAAACTCCTTTTTTTATTTTTAAACTTATAAACAATGTAATGATCTTAACTTCACGCAAGGGAAGTTTGGAAATGAGAAATATTTTTTCTCAGTAAGCACTATTCTTTCACACCACCGATAGTCAAACCTTTTACAAAGTAGCGTTGGAAGAATGGATACAAGATTGCGATTGGAAGGGTTGCCACCACAACCATGGCCATACGTCCGGTTTCTTTCGGTAGAGCAACTCCCAGTTGACCAGATAGGCCGACTGCTTTGGCGATGTAGTCCATATTTTGTTGGATTTGCATGAGCAAATATTGCAATGGATACAAGTTGTCACTCTTAATGTAAAGAAGAGCGTTGAACCAGTCATTCCAAAAACCAAGAGCTGTCAAGAGCGTGATGGTTGCGATACCTGGTAGTGACAATGGCAAACAGATTTGGAAGAAAATCCGGGCCTCACTAGCACCATCGATACGAGCGGATTCGAGAATAGCTTCGGGAATCGTCTTCTTGAAGAAGGAACGCATCAAAACAATATTGAATGGTGAGAGAAGCATTGGAACAATCAAGGCCCAAACAGTGTCACCAAGCTGAAGTACACGAGTTACCATGATATAACCTGGTACCAAACCAGCATTGAACAACATACTAAGTAGAACGAAGATTGTAAAGAATCTGCGATACTTAAAGGTTGTCCGTGAAATGGCATAAGCATAAGTTGTTGTGATAAAGACATTTGTCAATGTCCCAACTACGGTTACAAAGACTGAGATGAAGAGGGCTTGGAGGATTTTATCCTTAAACTGTGCCAAGAACTCAAATCCATCTAATCCAAATTGAGATGGGAAGAAGCTATATCCATTTTGTAGGATACTCTTTTCATCTGTCACCGAAATAACGATAACGAATACAAAGGGTAGGATACAAGAGAGGGCAACCAAACCAGAAATGGTACTAAAGAAGATATCTGCTTTCTTACTGAAGGAGTGAATGCCGACATTATCAATTTTTTCTTTTTTAATTTTCTTTTCTGCCATATTCTCCTCCTTTCTAGAACAAAGCTGAGTTTGGATCAACTCGTCTTGCAAGTAAGTTTGATAGGATAACCAGAATCAAGCCGACTACTGATTGATAAAGACCTGCCGCTGATGCCATCCCGATATCTGCTGTCTGAGTCAAACCATTATAAACATATACGTCCAAGACGTTTGTTACGTTATAAAGCTGACCAGCATTGTGGGGGATTTGGTAAAAGAGACCGAAGTCTGCACGGAAGATATTTCCGACTGCAAGGATGGTCAATACGGTTACCAATGGTGTCAACTGCGGAATGGTTACATTGCGAATTCGTTGCCATTTGCTGGCTCCGTCCACTGTCGCTGCTTCGTAGTAGGTTGGATCAATTCCCATGATTGTCGCATAGTACATGACACTGCTATATCCAAAGCCTTTCCAAATACCAAGGAAAAGTAGGAGATATGGCCAGATGCCTAAGTTAGCGTAGAAATTGATTTCCTTCATCCCGATAGACTCTAGGAAATGGTTGAACACCCCTTTGTCAATGTTTAGGAAGGCATCTGTAAAGAAACTGATGATAACCCAAGACAAGAAGTAAGGGAACAACATGGAAGTTTGGAAGATCTTAACCATTCTCTTAGAACGGAGTTCACTGAGGATGATGGCAATCCCTACAGATACAATCAAGCCAATAAAGATAAAGCCGAGATTGTAGAGGACAGTATTTCGTGTGATAATAAAGGCGTCTTTTGAACTAAACAAGAATCTGAAATTATCGAGTCCGACCCATTTACTATTCACGATACTATCTATAAATCCATTACTGGTCATGTGGTAGTCTTTAAAGGCAACCACGTTCCCAAATACTGGAATGTAGAAGAATAGAATCAACCAGAGTGCCCCTGGCAAAACCATTAAGAGAAAGATCCAGTTGTCTCTCAAGGTTTTTGAAAACTTATTCATAATTTCCTCCCTTTTTTATTTTGATATCCATCTAAAAATTCTTTTTTAGACTTTTGATAACGATTACATTATTAGTATACTCCTATTTGAAGGTTAGGTTAAACTACTAATTATAGAAAAAACTCCACAAATTATTTTATGTGGAGTACTTTTTTAAGAAAGGGATGTTTCACGAGAAACACTCTGAGTAAGAGCACAGTGTTCTTATTTTTTATGTCGTATAAATGGTTGAAGCTGTCGCAATAGTATGCCACTGGTTGGCTGTTGTGGCTGCGAAGTTCTTGTCTGCGTAGAAGTCGTTAAATGGCAGAATTTCTACTTCCAACTCGTCGATGCGGTCAATCTGACCAGCTAGATAAGCCTCGATGCGGCTTTCTGCTCGTTTGATGCGTTGCAAGAGTCCGCCCATACGGATATCGACCGTATCCAAGCCAGAGACCTTGTTTTCTTTCAGCCATTGGTGGCTAAAGAGGGCATGGAAGTCTTCAATTTGGCTTCTGAGTTCTGGTAATTCTTGTCTTGCGATTTCTTGCAGACTTTCTTTATCATCCGTTTGGTAGGCCTGACGAATACGCCGTCCCACATCGACTTTACTACTTAAAATGGCATTCAACTGGGCCTGAGTTTCAAAGAGGTAGGCATAGTTGCCAGCTTTTTCTTTAATGTCAGCAAGAATCTCAGCAGCCTGAGCGAAGTGCGGTTTGTCCTGTTCAGGTGTCATGTGTCGGTCAAGGATCGGACATAGAACATCCTGATAAAAGACATAGCGGTTGGGATTGATGCCACTGAGATTGCCTGGTAGGTCTGGTAAAAGGTTGGCTAGGTCAATCTGCATGAAATCCTCAACTGATAGACCTGTATTAGTCTTGAAGTGAGCAGACAAACGGTCTAGATCATTGCGATAGCTGAGTTCTGCCCAGATTTGCAAACTTGGTAGGATAGAAAACTGAGCGGTCTCACCACCATTGTCCCCCCAACCCGTCACAATGACTTCTTTGATCTGATTAGCACGGCAAGCTTTATTAGCCTCAATAGCTACTAGACGGCTGAAATGGTTGTGAGGCGTAAAACCGATCCATTTCCAAGCACCACCTGCAAAGGCAAGGTCATGGCTAATCTTGTGATGGTTGCGGAAGTTGCGATTGTATTTTTCCTCGCTATCCTGATAATAGTCCCAGTAAACCAAAGTCACTCGGTCTTTGAGACGGTCTAGGTAGATACGAGTTCCTTCTGGAATTTCCACATCACGGTCGTACTGGCCATCTGCTGACATAAGTTTAAAGAACATATCGCTCCACATCTGGCAGTGGAAACCATACTTGTCAGCAATATCCAGCACGCGCTCCAAGTGTTGGCACATGAGGAGACTACGGTCTACTACACCATTCAAAATCAAGTAACGTCCTAAACCAACCAAGTGGGCTTCGTCCATCCCGATATTGACCTTGCGGGTTTGCAGTTTAGACAGGGTGGCAAACATGCCATCAATCAGGTCATAAACCTTTTCTTCGCCGATAAGAAGGATATCCTCCACATCACGGAGCTCCTGCACTTCTTTGACACCCCATTTAACAAAGGCTGACAAGTGGGCCAAGGTCTGGATGCAAGGCACAAAGGTCATGTCAAACTGCTGGGCATAGGCTTCGATCTCCTGCAACTCCTCAGCCGAGTAGGCTCCACGGAAATAGCCAAAGTAAGGCTGCCCCTCAATCTGGTAGGTGTCTTCCATGTAAAGCTCAAAGGTTGAGTAGCCCATGAGAGCCAAGACCTCAATCATCTGCTTGGCAGCAGCCACATTCAGCACCGCATTTCGAGAACAGTCTGCCATATAGGCTAAATCTTCATAAGCTGCTTGCTCCTCAATCTCTACCTTGTCACCTTCTGCTAGGGATGTTGCCAACAGGGACAAGGCACGATAAAGTTGGTGGGGTTTGCGGTAAGTTAATTGATAGTGTCCACCCTCACCCTTGATAGAGATAGAGGCTTGGTCAGACTGAGCGACTGCCACTTCCACATCTGGTAAAGAGATATGTTTTGTCAGCAAGTCAATTGCCTGAGTTTGTTTGGGACTAAGTCCTGTAAATCTTACCATTGGTTTTCCTCCTGTAGCCAGTTGACAAGAGCACCGTAGAGATTGGCATCTGCATGATAGGTGCAGGCTTGGATAACAGGTGCAACCGTGTATTCTTCGTAGGTATCGACAAATTCATCGACAGCTTTCTTAACCCCTTGGATGAAGTCTGGATTTTGACTGATAGAACCGCCTAGGCTAATGATATCTGGATCGATGAGATACTGAATATTGAGCAAGCCTTGCGCCAGATTACGGTTCATGCGCTCAATGGCTTCTTGACAAAGGACATTTCCTGCTTCGGCCTCTTGGTAAATCTTGCGACCGTCCCAGTCAGTCTGACCAGACTTTTCAATCACGTATCGCACCATATTTCCAGTTGATGCTAGTTGCGACCAGTTGTTGAGCTTTTCAGCAGGGGCAAGGGTTGTCATATAGCCAAATTCGCCACCCAAGCCGTGTCGGCCTCGGTGAAGTCTACCGTTGATAATCATGGCTCCGCCAATCCCTGTCCCAATCACGACACAGGCTGCATTTTCAAGTTCTGGATGAGCCAGTAATTCACTGAGTCCAACGCAGTTAGCGTCATTTTCAAGATGGACAGGCAGCTGATTATGAGCAAGGGCTTCATACCAAGAAAAGCCGTGGATATAAGGGACGGCACTGAATCCATCAATCACACCAGTTTCTTGATTGACCGCACCTGGAACGCTCATAGCAATCCCACTGTAATCCTGTTCTGACAAGCGCTGATCTAGCCAAGCTAGTAAGTCCTCCAAACTTTCTGGTGTTGGAATGCTTGTCTTATCTAGTATTTTCCCATCAGGAGTCAGACTGGCAAACTTAATTCCAGTCCCTCCGATATCAATCGTTGCAATGGTCATTGTTTTTACCATAAAAAGGGGCGAATCAGCAGTTAGTTCTTACCTTTTCGCCCCTCCTTTCTCTTTATGTTTACTTTTTGAAATTAAATTTCTTCTTTTTTGATGAATTCTGTACGAATCTCTTGTGGTGAAATGAGTCCTCTATGAACTGGGTATGGTCGTTCAAGTAGGTCAAGGAAGAGATGTTGACTTTCCGGTACACGCACATTTTCACTACACATATTGTAGTAGCGAAGAACATAGCCTTCTTCATTTTCAGCTACCTTAAAGGCTGTTGGACAGATTTGCGGTATGCTGAGAACAGAATGGCTCAAGAGGCTACCAGTCGCAGCCACGCTTCCTTCCTGTCTAGCAAGCTGAAGGCTGGTAAATGGTGTCTGCAAGGCTTTAGCACGACGATAGGCTGAAAAGCGTTCTTGGGCTTGGTGGCATTCAAGCGCAAACTCGACTTCAAACTCACGCAAGCATTGTGCTTCTGGTGTTGGGAAGTAACCCCAGTCACCTAGCTCACCTGATGCACGCAAAATAGTCACTGCAATGGTGTCGTCTCCAAGGATTTCGTATTCATTCAATCCCTTGTTGGATACAGTCACACCTTTTTCATCGTCATACAGACTAACAAAGGCTTGTTGGTGTTGAGGATTTTCAGGATTTTCCCATGAAGCAGCTGGTTTATTTGGTCGTGTCACCACCTCATAGATGCTTTCAGAATCATTGCTTGGACGCGTGTTATGAGTCTTGACCAAGAGACGGATACGATGGTCTTTGGCAGTGTTAGTAAAGCGAGTCTTGCAACGGATTTGTGGATTATCAACGAAGATAGTCATCTCAGTTTCAAGAGGAATGCTTGTCAATTCTTCTGAACGTCCAGCTTCACGCTTCATAAACTCGATGATACCTTTTTGTTCTTCTTCTAGCTTTTTATCTGCGCTGATAGGCACTGTCAATTCATGTTTGAGCAAAATCTTAGCGTAGCGAGCTGTGTTTTCCAAGACCTCGTAGCCCTTAAGCTCCGCATAGATTGGCTCTGTTCCTTTTGGTTGGAAATAGATATACTCGTTTCCGATGTCACCACGGTCTTCGAAGCGGATAAAATCTTCATAGGCTTCGTGAGTTGTCTTGTCATAGACTGTGATGTTGTCATCCACACTCACCGCTACAAATGGTGTATCAATCACTCCGTTTTGGTAAATACCGTCGCGGTGTTCTTGTGCTCCTTCCAGCAATTGGAAGGTTGTCCAAGAAAGCGGTACTAGGTGAACTGGAATGGTCACGCGCACTTGTCGAGCGATACGAGCTTGGCGGAACTTATCTTTTGGTAAATCGTACTCAAAATTAGCCCCAAGGTCTTCGATTTTAACCTCTACAGGACGACCATCCAAGTCCTCCACACGGTAACTTGGCAAGGTAAGAGCAGCCATCTTCTTGTAACCTTCTGTTGGGTGCAATTCCTTGAAATCACAAGTCGCCACATCAATCACTGTGCTGACCGTATCAACCTTATCATGCAAGCCTGTGTTAATAACAGTAAAGAGATAATCGCTTTGAGCCTTAGCTGTAGCGATTTTACCCTTCCATTCGTTAAGAAGATTGCTCTTAACAAAGTTTCCGACTTGATTGACCTTGGCAAAACGGGTTTCCATCTCACGGTGAACTTCGTCTACACTACAGCCACAGATGCTGTCATGTGGCGCATTCTGCAAAAGAACTTTCCAAGCATAGGTTAATTGATCTTTGTGGTTATGTCCACCAGTGATAATGGTCAAAGGTTCTACAACTTGCTCGAGGAGGTTACTACTTTCTTGGAAGGCTTGTTTGAGATAAATACGAGATGAAGAAGTGTTGGCAAGTGTGTACCAGCCGTCTGTTTCCTGACTGGTCAACTCACCTGTAACCGTTGATAATTGCTCTGGTAGAGCACTTTCCACGGCTTGGACATATTCATCAAAAGAACTGTGAACAAAGGTCACATCTGGGAAGAGTTCATTTGCCACACGAATGGCTTCGCTCAGATTTTTCTGTACAGGCTGGTGGTCACAGCCGTTCATCATCAACCATTGGTTGGTCGAAGCGTAATCACGCACATCTGACAATTTTTGTTTCCAGAAGGTCAAGGCCTCGTCTTTATCAACTGGAATTTCATTCCCATTACTGTACCAGTTGGCAAAGAGGATACCGAGGACACGACTTCCGTCCGCACCCTGCCAGTACATTTCTGAAAACTGGGAAGTAAACTGCTCATCTTCGAGGACTTGGTTATCAAATCCAATCGGCTTCACACCACGACCAAAGGCTGCCACGTGAATACCTGATTTTTGAAGGATTTGAGGTGCTTGTCCCATATTTCCAAAAGTATCAGGGAAGTAACCAATTTGAGTAGATTTGCCCCATTTTGCAGTTTCTTGCTGACCAATAAGAGTATTGCGGACATTGGCTTCACTTGAAATCAAGTAATCATCCTGCAAAATGTAAAAGGGACCAATTTTAAGTTTGCCTTCGTTGATGTATCGTTGGACTTTGTCGCGATTTTCAGGGCGAATCTCCAAGTAGTCATCAAGGACAATGGTTTGACCATCCAAGTGGAAGCTCTTGAACTCAGGGTCATTTTCAAAGAGATCAAAGAGATTGTCAAATAATTCCACCAACTGCATACGGTGGCTTTCAAAAGGCAAGTACCACTCACGATCCCAGTGACTATGTGAGATAATATGTACGACAACATTTTCCATGAAGTAAAACCTCATTCTAAATTTAAATTTTTATTGTTAACGTTTTAAATATAAATTTGTGATTCTTTCCAAGAATCAGTTGCGCTAAAGCGTGTTCCTTAGCGGATATCCAAGTAATCCAAGACCAATTCACAAAACATCATGTTGGCCCAAGAGAACCATTCACGAGAATAAAGAGTTGGGTCATCTACGTGGAAGCTTTCATGCATAACACCTGTACCACCATCGCAAGCAACCAGCTGATCCAGCAAGAATTTCTTCTCTGCTTTATCTGTCGTTGTCAAACCTTGGATAGAAAGGGCAATTGGCCAGATATAGCGATAGAAGGTATGAGAACTTCCGAGACCGCTAGCGTATTCTCCTTGGTAGAAGTATGGATTTTCAGGGCTCAGAATGGTGCGACGAGTTGCTTGATAAACTTCATCATCGACCGAACAGTAACCCAGATAAGGTGCAGCCAGCAGACTTGGTACGTTTGGATCATCCATGATGCTAGCATTTCCTAGGCCATCCACTTCAAAGGCATAAATCTTTTCGCCCTTACTGTTGGTGGTGTAAGCATAGTTTTCAATTCCTTCTTGGATCTCATCCTGAAGACGCTTAGCGTCTGTGATAACACTCTCGCTATCAGCTAGATTCAATTCTGTAAAGATCTCTTGCACATAACCCAAGACTACTACAGCAAACATATTTGACGGAATCAAGTAACTATACTGACAGCAGTCATCACTCGGACGAAAGGCTGACCAAGTCATACCTGTCACTGCAAAATCAGGTCCAAAGCCATCATTTACCAAGGTGTCTTCCTTACGATCGGTATCACGAACAAAACGATAAGGAGAGTTCTTGTGGTCTTGTTCTACCTTCCACAGATGAAGAATTTCCTTTGTCGCTGCGACAAAAGTCTCATCAAACTGGCTAGTCTCGCCAGTCTCTTTCCAGAGGAGATAAGCCAACTGCAAAGGATAGCAAAGCGAGTCCACCTCATACTTGCGTTCCCAAATCCAGCCGTTAAGGTCTGTGTGGTCAGTCTCATGGTGACCCTTCCAGTTTTCCTCAATGTTGAAGGAGTTAGCATAGGGATCCTTAAGTACCAAGGCCATCTGACGTTTGACCAAACCTGCAATGGTCTGACGCAGGAGGGCATCTCTTTTAGCCACATGCAGGTAGGGTCTGAGTTGGGCTGTCGAATCCCGAAGCCACATAGCAGGAATATCTCCTGTGAGCACAAAGGTTGAACCATCTTCTAGGATTTCAACCGTATTGTCCAAGGTGTCGGTGTAGCAACGCTCGAAAACATCCACCCACTCTGGATGGTCCTTAGCCCGCTCTGCCACTTCATCTAGCCATTCTCTAACAATTTCTTTTGAATAAATCATCGTGCAGTATCCTCTTTCAAACAAGTTTCATTTTCAGTATATAGCTTTTGAGACAGAAAATACATACACAAATGATAGTCATTTTTCTACAAAATAGTTATCTTTAAAACTCCTTTTCTAAAGGCCTCATTTTTCTGATATAATGTAGAAAAACAGCTAAAGGAAATACTATGAAACCACTACTTGAAACCATCGATACCCGATTTGGAACTGCCAGCAAGCATGCCTTTTCTCGGGGAAATACCCTGCCATACACAGGCGTACCTTTTGGGATGAATTACTTTGTACCCCAGACCAGTGACCAGGAGGGCTCTTGGTTTTTCGATCCGCATCTGCCTATCTTTCAGGGGATTCGATTAACCCACCAGCCCAGCCCTTGGATTGGGGACTACTCTTGGCTCCTCCTGACACCTGTCACAGGCCAAATTAGTGGAGACAGTCTCTTTCACCGCCAGTCTTCCTATGATATGGATAAGGCCTCTTTCCAACCTCATTATCTGAAAATTTTCTCCCTGCGCTATCAGATTGAAAGCCAACTTACACCGACTTGCTACGGTGCTTCTATTCGTTTGGAGCAAAAGCAAGGCAAAGCCCTCTCCCTCTATCTCCACGCAACAGATGAATTAGCAGTAGAGCAAGTAGATAAGAGGAATCTTGCCCTACGACAAGAAGGAAAAACTGAGACCAACAAAAATCCACTGATACTGTTCACATCCCTGAAAATGAATACGGATATTCTTGCTGTCAATCAAGAAGACGGAGACTGGCGAATTGACTTAGCAGATAGCCATGCTGAAATTCAGCTAGCGACTTCTTTCATCTCTCCTTCTCAAGCTCTGCTTAATCTACCTCAAGAAGATTTTGAAGGCTGTAAAGCAAGTGCCCAAGCGGATTGGGAAAATCTCCTCCATCGTTTTGACATTATAGAGACAGGAGAAGCTAACCGAACCTTCTTTGACCACTGTCTCTACAGACTCTTCCTCTTTCCTCAGACTTTTTTTGAGGTTGATGAATCAGGGCAAGCCATCCACAAAGATTTGACTACTGGAACTGTAAAGCCCGGTGTCCTCTTTAGCAATAATGGTTTCTGGGATACCTTCCGCACCACATTCCCCCTCTTTGCCCTTATCATACCGGAACACTACCACCGCTTCTTAGAAGGATTTCTCAATAACTACCGCGATACTGGTTTCCTTCCAAAATGGCTGGCTCCAGATGAACGGGGTATGATGCCAGGTACACTTTTAGACGGTATTATCGCCGATAGCGCCTGCAAGGACATGGCCCCCGACCTAGAAGAAGAACTCCTCCAAGCCATGCTTGAAACAGCCAGCAAGTCCGACCCTCTCGGTATCAATGGTCGCCACGGACTAGCCCAATACCAAGAACTGGGCTACCTCTCTACCGACCACCACGAAAGCGTCAGCCACACGCTAGACTATGCCTATAGCGATTTTTGTATCGCTAGCTGTGCTGAAAAACTAGGGAAAATAGAAATCGCTGAAACCTACAAGGCCGCATCACAAAATTACCGCCATCTATTTGACGCTGAGATAGGTTACATGCGAGCGCGTGATAGTCAAGGCAACTTCCGGCCTGACTTCTCTCCTTATAGTTGGGGACGCGACTATGCCGAATGCTCTGCCATCCAAGCAACTTTAGGCATCCTCCACGACATCCCAGACTTAATCCAACTTATGGGTGGAAAAGAAACCTTTAGCAACTATCTTTTGAAAGTCTGTCAGGAGGCTCCCCTCTTTGAGACAACAGGCTATGGCTACGAGATTCACGAAATGAGCGAAATGGCTACTGCCCCTTTTGGGCAACTCGCCATTTCTAACCAACCTAGCTTCCACATTCCTTATCTCTTCCGTTACAGCAACTACCCTGACTACACTGCCCTTCTCATCAAGACTCTCCGTCAGAAGGCCTTTCACTCAAGTTGGGAAGCCTATCCTGGCGATGAAGACAATGGTAGTCTCTCGGCCTGGTACATCTGGTCAGCTCTCGGTTTTTATCCGACCTGTCCAGGCAAACCAAACTATGACCTCGGAATCCCTCTCTTTGACCATCTCCGAGTCTATCTTGCCAAAGAAGATAAATGGCTAGATATTCATGCTGAGCAAAACCACAGCCATTTTAACTTTGTAAAAGAATGCCGACTGGGTAAAACACTCGTATCAACTATTCAACACCAAAACCTCTTAAAAGCTGAACAACTAACCTTTACACTTAGCTGGTTACCAAGTCACTAGTTAGTAGACAAAAGAACCTTTGTATCGTGCAAAGGCTCTTTTATTTTATGAAACTTGTACTTGAAGCTGATCAACCAACTGTCCATCAACAGTCAGATTCAGATAGAAATCCAAGGTCTTATCAGCAGCAAAGTGCAGAGTTGGTAGACACAAATCTTTTTTGCTTTCCCCTGCTTGGAATTGAAGGACTTGAATCTCGTCCTGATAGGCGACACCATGGACACCTGTCCCTGGTTGAATCGAAATCTTAGCCTCTAAAGAGGAGCTACTTTCGCTACGTTCAATCCTAAAATGAAGAGTCTCTCCCTTTGTCACAGCTAGACTTTTTTCTGCAAATGCTAACCCCTGAACAGCTACTTTTTGTGATAAGCTAGGAGTTTTATAAAGTGAAATCTTAGTCAATACAGGCATAGATAGTGCCTCTGTAATCGTCACGCGCACCTTCTGTGCCTCTACTAGCGGACCTTGCAGGAGACGCTTATAACCAACTGTAAAGCCTGTACCAAATTCTTGCCAGACGCCATCCACCTCTACTTGCACATGAAAAGCAGCGATTCGTTGCCCTAGCTTCAAATCTTCTCTTAACTCAATTACATCAAAAGTTTTAGGTGACCCTAACTCAAGTTCTAACTGGATTGGCAAGCCTACGTCGCTTGCCCAAGAGCTGGTCTTAAGGCCATCTGTCAAGTGGTGACAGGCAAAGTCTGCGGAAAGAGCAGGACCAGATACCTTAGCTCCCAGAGCCAAATCTTCTTTATAGAGCTCATTGCGATAGGCCGCAAATTCATAGAGGCGTTCAATATCCTTTGCATCAAAGAGCCCATCTTGATCCGGCGGAATATTGAGCAAAAGTGGAGTTCCCCGACCCACCGAGTGAAAGTAGATTTCCACCAACTCCTCAAGAGACTTAGGATCCTGGTCCTCATGGTAAAACCAACCTGGCCGGATGGAAACATCTGCCTCTCCGATTGAAAAAATCGTACCTGAGGGATCTCCATGCTGAAGATAATCCAGCTCTGCTTCTGTTCCTAGTTTGTCAGAATTCACCTTTTGCCATAGAGGATCACCTGCATACCCTCGTTCATTGCCAATCCAGCGGATACTGGTGCCTTCTGTTGAAAAAATCAAGCAATCGCCCTGCAGTTCACGAATGGTTTCAAACCATTTTTCAAATTCATAATTGACCTTTTGAGCGCCCTCTCCTCTGGCACCATCCATCCAGACCTCAGCAAATTTCCCTCCATTGCCATAAGCGGGATTTGATAAGATTTCCTTCAACTGTGCCAGATAATAGGCATTATAGTCCGCTTCTCGCTCCACATGATAGAGAGGACTGTGAGCATCCCAAGGCGATAGGTAGACCCCCATATCCATATCAAACTCTGTGGCAGCTTGGGATACTTCAAGGAGCAAATCCCCCTCTCCATTCCTCCAAGGACTGGCCTTGACCGAATAATCTGTGTGAGCTGTCGGATAGAGGACAAAGCCATCGTGGTGTTTGACCACCAAAATCAACTTCTTAAAGCCCGTTTCCTTGAGTACGCGAACCCACTCACGCGCATCTAACTGTGTCGGGTTAAAGCATTCAGGATCCTCCTGACCTGTCCCCCATTCCTGGTCATAAAAGGTATTGGGCCCAAAATGGATAAAGGCTGCTAGTTCATCCTCTAAATACGCTAGCTGGGCCTGACTAGGCAAGGGGCCATGCGGTTTTATTTCTCTTACCATACTACTTCCTATCTACATTTTTCTTTACTTTTTTGTCATGTACTTGCAATTCTGTTAACGCTAGTGGATTTACTAAGTTTTCAAATCGAAGACGAAGGGCATAGGTTTCCACCTTGTCAAATTCAAAACGAAGGTCTTCATCCTTGTCGATTGAAACTTTTCGGATAGCTGATACAAGCCGCCAATTCTCCTCTTGCTTGAGCAGAGAATCCTTATCCAAATGATTTGGAGTCCGAGGTAAGCTAGGCTCATTCCCTACATAATAATCAATAAAGGTCGGCTCAACAGCCACATATTCTTGATTTTCAACATAATACAAGGTCACGTTATCCACAAATCGCGGTTTCAAAATCCCTGCATCTCCAAAAAGAATGCCGACGCTGGCTTGCTCTGACTTGGTAATCCAAGTATTGGCTGTCGATTTTTTCCGAGCAATGACCTTGTCATTGAGGTAAGAGGCTGGGTGATTTGGCTCTGAGTGAGAAGCAAAAATCAGAGGTAGGTTGGACCCTGTCCACTGATTGGAAATAACTTCTCCATCTACACTTGCATCTGTCACATGAATGGTGACTGTTGCTGGCAACTCACAGCCCGCTACCTTCCCTGTGAGCACACTTTCTCCTACCTGAGCATAGACTTGAGGTTCGAGTTCATCCCAAGTCACCTTGGCCGTATCTCGTCTACCATCTGATAAGACTAGCTTAACTCGGTCTGGTAAATGTGGGACTTCCTTGACAAGCGTCCAAACCCTTTCAGGCTCTATAGCGCAAATCCCTTGAACACAAACCTGAGCAGAAGTCTTTAAATCCAGCCCTTCCAGCTGACCAGATACCGTAAATTTATGAAAGCTTGCTATATCTTCTTTGGAGATTGCCTCCCAAACAACCTTTACTCGTTTTGCACTACCGGACTCATAGTCCACCAAGACTGAAGATGGAAGCTGTGGATAAGTACCTTTAGCTGTATACAAGCGAAGTGGTCGTACAGAAAGTGCCTGCCCTAGTGAGGTATTTTCTGCAATCTGCAAATGAGTTTGATAGGTCTTCCCTTGATACATGGCTCGGATAGCCAAGTCGCCTGCAGACAAGCAATGAAGCACCCCCTGCTTGATAATGGCGTGGGCACTGCCACTCGTCTCCCAAATCACTTCACTATTCCCCACCTTGTTCACAGGGTTATTCACAATTTGTGGATAAAGTCCAATGGCTGGAGAATCTCCTTCTTGTAAACCTGCCTGCTTGTCCACTCGAATCTCAAACAAGCGCTTATTTTTCACTGGCTGGCAATCCAAAGCCTCTCCCACTAAGATATCAAAACTTGCTGGCTCTAGCCCTCTGGCACTGGCCTTTACTCTTACTTGGCCTGCCTGCTCCAAGCTCTGAACCAAAAGTACACCTCTGCCATGGAAGGCTTTCCGCTTAAACCGACCATTTTTCTGAGCCTGATAACGTTCACGACTGGACTGCCTGCCATTATCAACACCCACAATGCGAGCAGGGCCCTCAATTTTAAAATGAAGCTGATTGGAAGCACTCGGCACCCAATTTCCATCCTTGTCCAATACATCAAAATAGAGATAGAGGAGGTCTTGCCCATCTGGTTCCAGTTTTGTTTTCTCGGCATGTAACCCGATTTTGGCTGGCTTACCTGCAGTCACCACCCTATCTTCTGCTACAATCTGACCTTGACGGTCATAGGCTACAGCATGCAATTCTCCTGGTTGATAAGCCAAGCGCCATTCGAGATAGAGTTGGTCAGAACCCTCTCCCTCTTGGTATTTTCGACCGTCTGAAGTCCATTTTTCCTGAAAAGTCTTCCTACCTTGAGATTTTCCATTGAGAAATAGCTCTACAAAACCAGCATTTGAATACACTCGAACAGGGATATCCCCATACTTATCCACAACTTGTTGATAACTCTTGTGGATTTCCCAATTCCAGTGGGGCAGGATATGAACCATAGGCTGCTGATCTAGTGCCAACCACTGACTTTGATAGAGATAATAATCATTTTTAGGAATCCCTGCCGTATCCACGATCCCAAAATAGGAACTCTTGACAGGTGTGTCATTTTGGTTGTGCCAAGGAGTCGGCTCACCGATATAGTCCACTCCTGTCCAGATAAACTGACCCGCATAGTCTAGCCGATTTCTATCTGCTATCCAAGAAGCCGTCGCCGTCTTCCCCCAAGGAACTCGATCATTGCCATAGTCTGACTGTTCAAAATTCCGCACGCGGCGATTATCCCCAACCCATTCCTTAGCTGGGCGAAAATAGCTATCACGCGTCCTTGTAGCCGATGAGGTTTCAGACCCATAAAGTCGCCAGTTGGGATGTCTTTTGCGAATCCCATCAATATTGTCTTCTGAGTAATTCAAGCCCACCACATCCAGCAAATTGGCTATCTTTTCATGACCTCCAGAACCATCGCCAAAGCGGAATTGATCCATTCCCATGGTCACAAAACGACTATCATCCACTTCCTTGACCCTTTCTAGCAAGCGTTTGATAGTCATCAATGAATGAGCATCGCCATTTGCTTCGCTGACTTCATTTCCCAAGGACCACATAAAAATCGCTGGATTGTTCTTACCACGTGCAATCATAGTGCGCAAATCATAATCTGACCAGAAATCGCCTGCTTTCGCTTCTGGATGAGTCGCTTCTTCCTCAAAAAAGCGACCATAATCATATTCTTTCTTGCCTCCATACCAGGTATCAAAGGCTTCTTCTTGAATAAGTAGCCCCATTTTAGCAGCCACATCCAGCAAAATACTACTGGCTGGATTATGGGTAATTCGAATTGCATTGACACCCATTTCCTTCATCTGGCGCAAGCGTCTCTCAGCAGCTGACCTGTTTTCCACAGCTCCCAGCGCTCCGTAGTCATGGTGCAAACAAACCCCATGGATCTTCAACCAGCGACCATTTAGAAAGAAGCCCTTATTCGCTTGCCAATCCATATAGCGGTAACCAAAGGTCTCCTCTTCTTCATCAACCAAAATGCCATTTTTGTATAGGCGAGTCTTCAATTGGTAAAGGTAAGGATGATCAATATCCCAAAGCAAAGGTTGGAAAATTGATATGACTTGTTGGAAAGAATATTTGTCCCCAGACTCAATCACTAGAGAGTCTGTCGCCTGCCAGTCTGACAGCTGTTGTCCATCATACCAGATACTCTGCTCCAAATACACCGACACGGACTGAGGTCCATCATTTGAAACCTTACTTGTAAGCTGAGTTTCCACCCATCCATCTCTTTGTTCCTTTAGCTTGGGACTTTCTATCTTAATCCCATACAAATCCAGATGAACTGCATCTGTAATCAACAATTTTACTTCCCGGTAAATACCGCTACCCGAATACCAACGACTGCTAGGTTGCTGATTTTCCACAAAAACCGCAAGCTGGTTGGCCGTCCCATCATTTCTTAGATAAGGCGTGATATCATAAGAAAAGGGTGTGTAGCCATTGGGATAATAACCCAGCACTTGCCCGTTGATATAGACTTGAGCATTCATGTAAACTCCATCAAACAACAAACGCACCGATACAAGACTGACATCTTCTTCCAAGTAAAACTGCGTCCGGTACCAGGCCTGACCCCCATTTAGCTGACCACCCTCATTTTGCGCGGGCGAATACTGGTCAAAATCATTGTAAATACTCCAGTCGTATGGCACTTGAATAGCCTGCCAATTTTCCCTCTGAAAATCCGATGCCAAGGCATCTTCTTTCCCCACCTCTTGACTAAAAAACCAGTGATTTCGTAAAACTTCTTCTCTTCTCATACAAGCATTCCTCTTTAAACAAGTCTATCAATTTGACTATATCACAAAACAAAAGCGCTTTCAATACTTCCTCCATAACTCCCTAAATCCTCAGAAAAGATTCTATAATTTGTGGAGGAGGATTTAATCCTCAAAGCTACAAGAGCTACGCAAAAAGAGCCTGTTGCCAAGCTCTTTGGTCTATTATTTCTTCTCAGCGCGGAGGGCTGACAAGATTTGTGTACGGATATCATCTACACCATTTGGAGTATTTGGTAAAAAGATCGTTTGATTTCCTTTAGAGGCAAAGGTATTCAAGGTATCCAAATACTGGTTGGTTAAAAGAATGGACATGATTTGCTCTTCTGTCATGCCAACATTGGCTTCCTTGAGTTCTGTGATAGACTCTGCCAATCCATCCACAATCGCCTTACGTTGTTGGGCAATCCCCACACCATGGAGGCGGTCTTTTTCTGCTTCGGCTTCAGCTGCAGTGACGATCTTAATCTTATCGGCTTCCGCCAATTCTTGCGCTGCGACCCGCTTACGTTGCGCCGCATTGATTTCATTCATGGATTGCTTAACTTCTGCATCTGGTTCGACCTTAGTAATCAAGGTTTTCACAATAATATAACCGTAAGTAGTCATTTCTTCTGCTACTTGGTGTTGAACTTCAAGGGCAATCTCATCTTTTTTCTCAAACAATTCATCCAAGGTTAATTTTGGAACAGAAGAGCGAAGAGCGTCTTCGATATAAGATTTAATCTGAGATTCTGGACGCATGAGTTTATAGTAGGCATCTGTCACGCTCTGCTCGTTGACACGGTACTGAGTCGCTACATTCATCATAACGAACACATTGTCCTTGGTCTTGGTCTCAACCACAATATCGCTTTGCAACAAGCGCAACTGAATCCGCGCTGCAATCGAGTCAATCCCAAAAGGTAAGCGAATATGAATACCGCTATTGGCAACCTTTTGGTATTTCCCAAAGCGTTCAATAATCGCCACCGACTGCTGACGAACCACATAAACTGTACTCAGTGTGACTATCACCAATAGGAGCACACAAACCACCACAAAAATCATCAAAAATGTTGCCATTATCGTGACCTCCATCATTATTTTTTTCTGTATTATAGCACATTTAAAGAAGGATGTGCAGTTTTTACTGCAATTTTTCCTGAAATGTCAATAATTAGAGGTGAATTGTCACATTGTCGTCAAATCTCTTGCTAAAACAACTCTTTATAAAAGGCAATCGTTTCTTCTAAGGTTGGCATGAATGGATTTCCTGGTGCGCAGGCATCAATCAAGGCATTCTTAGAAAGGTATTCAAAGTCGAAATCTTTTTCTTCAATACCAAGTTCAGTCAATTTCTTAGGAATGCCTACTATCTCAGAAAGCTTCTCAATCTCAGCAATTGCGTAATCGGCACACTCTTCATCTGATTTACCTTCTACATGAAGTCCCAAGGCCTTGGCAACATTACGGAAAGCTTCTGGTACACGTTTAGCATTTTCACGTTCTATAACTGGTAACAACATGGCACAGCAAACACCGTGTGGCAAATTATATACTGCGCCGAGCTGGTGAGCCATTGAGTGAACATAGCCCAGACCTGCATTGTTAAAACTCATACCACCAAGGAAGATGGCATTGACCATACCTTCACGCGCTTCAATATCGTGTCCATTTGCTACAGCGCGAGGAAGATATTCCTTGATAAGCTCAATTGCTCCGATAGATAATTTCTTGGTCACATCATAAGCACCAGGTGTTACCAAAGCTTCAACAGCATGGGTTAGAGCATCCATACCTGTAGCTGCAGTCAAAGCTTGAGGTTTTGAAATCATCAATTCAGGGTCATTAACAGAGATAAGAGCAAGGCTATTCTTGTCAACCATTACCATCTTAACCTTGCGTTCTTCATCGGTAATCACATAGTTAATGGTAATTTCTGCAGAAGTTCCTGCTGTTGTATTGATAGCCACAACTGGCAAGCCTTTTTTAGCAGACTTATGAAGCCCTTCATAATCCTGTGGTTTTCCACCATTTGTAGCCATGATAGAGATACAACTAGCTGCATCCTGTGGAGAACCCCCACCAAGACTGATGATAAAATCACATCCATGTTCTTCCAAAGCAGCTACCCCATCTGTGACATTCTTACAAGTAGGGTTTGGCTCTACATCGCTAAAGATGACATATTCGATTCCTTCTGTATCTAGCGGTTTTAAAACCTTAGGCAAAATGTCACTTCCTTCGATAAACTTATCTGTCACCAAAAGTGCCTTTTTATAGCCAAGTTCCTTGATATAAGGACCCACTTCATTTACAACACCTTTTCCAATAAGGTTGACTGCCGGAACATAAAATGTAGCCATATAATTTTCCTCCTGCGCCTTCGCGCTATATATTTAACATCATTATATTACTTTTTGTATTCGTTTTCAATCATTTGTGAAATATCTAACAAATATTTTTAAAAGGAGTGAAATTTGATTATTATTTATAAGATCCTTTTCCAATATGACACTCTGCTCCTTGAAACAAAATTGCATCTACCAAAGATAACAGCTATAGGCTATCCGCCGACACATGAAATGGGCTACACATCAGCCCCTATTTCAAAAAACCGACTAGCTCCTATGAACTAGTCGGTTTCTCATCAATGCGCCAACATTTCTTGGGCAATTTCTTGGCCAGATAGGTTATCTGGGTAGTAGGTTGGCCAGTTATCCATTTCTTCAAAGAGGGCTTCTTGGCTTGTGCCTCCAAAGAAGATATGGAAATGTTCTGCCTTAACTGGGGCGATATTATGGTCACTAAACTGAACATACTTGAATTGTCCAGCATCCGCATCTGTCGCTTCAAAGAGGAAGCGCACGCCACGATTTCCTTTCTTATAAGTCAAGATTTTCTTACCAACATACTTGTAGGTGAATTTCTTACTTTGTCCACCTTGAACAAATTCCATAGTGTTATCAGTGATATTAATCTTAGTCACATCTGTCTGATAGCCTTTTGTATAGTAGGCCTTGTACTCAGCCTGAGTCATCTTACCTGTCAACTTAGCCTTGTAATCAAACACTTGATCAAAAGTACCATCTTCAAGGAAAGGATAAACTGATTGCCAGTTACCTGCATAGTCACTCAAGGTGCGGTCTTTGACGTCTGCATCCTCGAAGTAACCATTTTGAACTGTCTTGGTATCCTCTGCCTTTTCAGGCTCAATTGCTGGGCCTTCTTCTCCATGGTCATGGTCTCCCTCTTCTTCCTCACCACCTGGCAAGAGCAACATATCACCTGTCGCCTTGATGGTTTTGACCTTTTTCTTATCCAAGGTATCTAGCAATTTAGGGACCCATGTTTCCATGTTTTCATTTTCATAAACGAAGGTATCTGCGTCTTGGATTTTAGCAACTGCCTTGGCAGACGGTTCATATTCATGGGGTTCTGTCCCAGCACCGATGAGGAGCTCTACATTAGCCGTATCTCCTGCGACTTGCTTGGTAAATTCATAGACAGGGTAAAAGGTTGTCACAATATTTAGTTTGCCATCTGCCTGCTTTTGATTAGAACAAGCTACTAAAAACAAGGCACATAGACTGGCGAGTAATAAGCTAATTTTTTTCATGTTCATCTCCTATTTGATAAAACGTCTTACTAAACTAATGAGTAAAAAGACAGTTACAAAAATAATGGTAATACTTGCACTTGCAGGTGTTTCTGCATAGTAGGAAATGTAAAGTCCTGCTACCATTCCCAAAAATCCAATAGCACTGGCAAGCAGCATAACCGATTTAAAGTTTTTCCCCAGACGCAGGGCAATACTAGCTGGCAAGACCATAATGGTCGATACCAGAAGAGCTCCCGCAGCTGGAATCATAAGGGCAATGGCCACACCTGTCACCATGTTAAAAAGAATGGACATGGTACGAACAGGCAAGCCATCCACAAAGGCCGTATCCTCATCAAAGGTCAAAATGTACATCGGACGAAGGAAGAGGAAGGTCAAAATCAAGACAACCGCCGCAATGACAAAGAGGGAAATGACCTGCTCTTCGCTGATAGTCACAATCGAGCCAAAAAGATACTGGTCCAAACTCATTGAGCTAGAGCTTTTACCCTTGCTCATGACAATCAGAGAAACAGCCAGACCTGTTGACATGAGGATAGCTGTCCCGATTTCCATAAAGTTCTTGTAAACCGTACGGAGATACTCCAGGAAGACTGCCGCAATCAAGACAATAGCAATAGTAGAAATAGTCGGAGAAATCCCCAGAACCAGACCAAAGGCTACACCCGAAAGCGAGACGTGGCTGAGGGTATCACTCATCAAACTCTGACGACGCAAGATAAGGAAGGTTCCCAATACTGGCGAGAAAAGACTCATAGCAATAACGGCCAGAAAGGCACGTTGCATAAAGTCATAAGATAACAAACTAAGCATGGCCCACCTCCTGATCATTCTCATGAACGTTGAAACAACGCCATGGCGAGTCTTGGTTACGTACTAGATGAATATTGCGGTCCGCATAGTCCTTAACTTCTTCAGGGTCATGAGTAATCATCAAAACAGCCTTGCCGTGATGATGAGCGCTGTGGTGCATGAGTTCGTAAAATTCGTTTTTACTTCCTGCATCCATCCCCGTTGTCGGCTCATCTAGGATAAACACATCTGGATCCGAAGCAAACATACGCGCAATCACCGCTCGCTGCTTTTGTCCTCCAGATAGAGAACCCAAGCGTTTGTCTCGGTGTTCCCACATACCAACTGAGTCCAAACTAGCCTTGATATGCTCCTCATCATGAGCATTCAAACGACGGAACCAACCCTTTCGTGGATAGCGACCCGACTTGACAAATTCATAAACCGTACTTGGAAAACCAGCGTTAAAACTGGCAATCTGTTGAGGAAGATAGGCTATTCTCAATTTCTTACCCTGCGTATTTGTCGTTGAAATAGTCACCTTTCCAATGCGTGGCTGAAGGATTCCAAGACTGGCCTTAATCAGTGTCGTCTTAGCTGCCCCATTTTCCCCTGTCAAGGTAACAAATTCCCCACTATCAACACTATAATTGATATGTTCAAGAACGGGCTCCTTATCATAATAGAAGGATAAATCCTCTACCGTAATATATCTCATTATTTGATTTCTCCTACTAAAGCAGTCAAAAACCGCTGAATCACTTTTTGTTCATTTGGAGTAAACTGAGTCGCCACTTGTTCATAGGTTAAAAGTGTATGCTCATGGTGATGATGGTGCTCCTCAGCGATTGGACGAGCCAAATCAGTCAATTGATAAAAAATCACACGCGCATCCTTAGGATCTTTAGATGTTTCTAACATCCCTTCCTTGACCAAAGACTTAATGGCCTTGGTAACCGCCGCCTGACTGACATTGAGGCGACGGGCCAACTCTGAATTTGTTAAAGATTCCTCTGACAAGAGCATGAGAATGTGCTCCTGAGTATTGGTCAGGGCTACCTCGCTAGTGCAATGACCTATTAGGATTTCATGCTGATTTTCCGCCTGCAAAATCACCTCATTTAAAAAGGCATCGATATCCTTCGCTAGCTGTCTCATATCTGACTCCTTTCCTTTTAGACTTCTCTTTTTTAAGAGAAAATACTATTCTTTAAAAAAAAAATTATTTACTGGTTAATTATATCACAACCAAAAAAAGAGTCAAGAAAAAACGTGAAAATAGGCTTCATTCTTGAACTCTTCTATATTATGATCTATTGAAATTCTTTGACATCTCCATCATAAGTCGCCCAATCTTTGCTGAAAAAGCGCTCATTCAGATGGTAAGTCGGAGCTGGTGTGGGATTGGATAGGAAAGGATCAACTGCCTTGTCAAAAGCCAACCAACCCAACCAACCAAGGTGAATGGTATCCTTCATAAAGAAAGGATCCCCGCCATCCTTAGAAAAATCTGCTATATTGGTAAAACCTTGACTTTCTAACTGATAACGAATCTTTTGCACCGTTTGTTGGTACATATCCTCTCGTAGACCAGCGTAGTCCATCCATTTTTTATTAACAGGCGGAATGATAAAAATTGGGTTTACCTTGGATTTAGAAAACTGGGTTAACACCAACTGCAAGTCATTATATTCTGGCGACTTGAGGTAGGTAAAATTTTTCTGAGAATCCTTTAATTTATTCAAATCCTTTTTAATCTGCGTATTATAGAAATAATTTTCCATTCCCAGATCATTATTGGAAGTATTCTTTTCTGCATCTGCTTTGACAACATCTTCTATAGCTTGATAAGAAAACTGATCTGGCAAGGTCTTTAAATACTTAGCTACATGCTTATCGTATTTGAAATAGCCTCTAACCGAAAACTGACCAAAAAAGGAAGCTTGGCGTTCATTAAAACGAGCCAATAATTCAATCATTTCATTGTCTGCCGTCGACAATTCTTCTTTACTCGCCAACTTCTGAACTAGATCCTTCAAAGCTACATTTGGAAACTGCTCTAGTAAGCGAGTTGCTGCATATTGACTAGCCTGATCTCCAGATTGATGTTCCAGAAAACTCGTCAACTGATCCCCATTAAAATACTGCTGGAAGGCTGCTGGCTCATAGCCATTTTTACTAAACCACTGGGGCGAGATGACATATACAACTTGTTTATTCTCCAGTTGTGGCAACATCTGTTGCATCCCGAAATACTGGTTGAGCGATGCAGCTCCCCTCTGTCCTAAAAGATAGGGGCGATAAGAGCGGTTGTACTTCTCAGCCAATACCGCAGGATGGGCACCGTCAAAACGAAGCCATTCACTGGAGCCAAAGAAGGGAACAAAACGCATATTTGGATCAGATAAGGCTCTGACCTTTTGACTCCGCTCCTTAAAACTTTCAATGGTAGTAGCCACCGCCGAACGCTTTTCAGCTCCCAGATCATGGCGCATCTCAGCAGGATAGAAAAAGATAAGCAGACAAACCAACAAACCAGCTATCAAGACCGGTCCGAAGATCATCCATAAGCGTTTAAGCATTTTGTAGCTCCACAATACCAGCTATGATTTTATTAGCTGTATTCCAGTCGTCGCGACCAAACTCTGTTACAGGGACACGAATGTCAAAACGGTTTTCAATCTCCACAATCAACTCAACCGTTCCCATACTATCCAAGACACCTGCATCAAAAAGATCTTCATCCATCATGTCAGAGACATCTTCCATAAACAACTCATCAATAATTTCGATAACTTCTGATTTGATATCCATATTTTATTTCCTTTATTTTTTAAACCATAAATCATTCAAAAATCCAGAAAAGATTAAGAATGACAGCATGACGACATGGAAGGTGACAACCATGCCAAGCAACTGAATCCAGCGATTCTCAGGTAGAGCAGGCTTCCCTGCTTTTTTCCGTTCCTTATTGAGTGTTTTTTTCTTACGAACCCAAGCGTCATTGATGACCAGCCCAATCCCATGAAAGAGTCCATAGGCGATATAGTACCAGGTCACACCGTGCCAAAATCCCATAATCAGCATATTTACAATATAGGCCACGCTTGAGGTTACATTACGATTCTTAAAGACCTTCTTTCTGGTCAACACCATCACCATTCGCATAAAGACAAAGTCACGGAACCAGAAAGAAAGGCTCATATGCCAACGATTCCAAAACTCTTTTAAATCCCTTGATAAAAAAGGCTTATTAAAGTTGATGGGGCTACGGATTCCCATTAAGTTTGAGATAGCCAAGGCAAACATAGAGTAACCTGCAAAATCAAAGAAAAGCTCCAAACCAAAGGTATACATAACTGCCAAGGCATAGGGGTTAAAGAAGCCACCTGACTGCAGGGCTAGATTCTTCAGAGGAGGTAGTAAAGTTTCTCCTAAAACATGAGCCAGGATAAACTTGTACAAAAATCCCCACATGATATAGCGAACGGATTCTTCCAGCATATCCATCAACTCATCTCGCTCAGGAATGGTCTGATAATTTTCATTAAAACGCTTAAAGCGATCGATTGGACCACTTGAAAAAGTCGGCATAAAGAGAAGAAAACGGAGGAATTCCCAGAGGGTAAAATCCTTAATCACTCCATCTCTCAGCTCGATGATAATTCCAACCGAACGAAAGGTCAGGTAAGAAATTCCCAAAAATCCAAGCAAAGACTGCGTTCCATTGATAGCTGGCTGCACCTTGACAAAGATAATCGGGAGAAGGGACAGAAAACTAACTAAGTAGAAGACCCACTTGCCATCCTTACTTTTTCGATAATGCTTGTAGAAGAGTAGGAGCAAAATTTCCCAGCAAAGGTAAGTACCCAAGGCAGCTAGTTGATTGGTCTTTCCACCTACCAACATGGTGATGATAAAGAAGAGGCTAACCAGTACTTCATACCAGGCAAAGCGTTTCTTGAAAAAGAGGCCGATAAAGATAGGCAAGGTTGCAGCAATCACATAAACAAAATACTGAGGATTGCCATATGGCTCTAAATGAGGAAGCTGTTGAAAGAACTCCATCATCTCTTATTCACCTCGTTAATCAATCCTTTGATATCAATTTTTCCATTTGGAGTCAGTGGTAAACTGTCTCGATAAAGGAATTTAGACGGCATCATGTAGGACATCATGATATCTGTTAAATCTTCCTTGATGGCCTTGGTAATATCGATATCACGCTCAAACTGCTCACGAACACCATCTTTTAAGATGACATAGGCTAACAGATTTTGTACCTTGTGGTCCTTGTTATAACGTGGAACTGCGACAGCAGACTCGATAAAGCGAGACTTATTAAGGTTTTGAGAGACATCTTCTAACTCAATGCGATAACCGTTGAACTTAATCTGGAAGTCCATGCGTCCGCCGTAGAGAAGCAAGCCTTCATCTGTCATAGTTCCCACATCTCCTGTATGGTAGGCTGGTAGACCTTCAAACTCAAAGAAGGCTTCTGCCGTTTTTTCAGGATTGTTCATATAACCTTTTGAAACGGCTGGTCCAGAAACAATGATTTCTCCCTGTTCACCATTTGGCAGTTTCTTGCCATTCTCATCAATGATAAAGGTTGGAGAATCAGCCTTGGTATAGCCGATTGGTAGGCGTTTGAGAGTCGCTAGCATCTCGTCTGTCACAGCAACTGCTGACAGGGCTACTGTCGCTTCTGTTGGGCCGTAGGCATTGATAATACGGGCATTTGGGAAACGTTCGCGTAGTTTTTGAGCCGTTTTAACCGTCAATTCTTCACCATCAAAGTAGAAATGCGTGATTCCAGGCATTTTCTCACTATTAAAGTCTTCTGACAACATGGCCATATCCGCAAAAGAAGGGGTTGATGTCCAGATAGCGATTGGCAATGAAAAGATGGTCGCAAAGAGTTGCTTAAAGTCCTGAGTAATAGCTGAAGGAAGAGCGAAGAGCGTACCACCCAGTGCCAAGGTCGGTGCCCAGTACATGACAGACAAGTCAAAAGAATAAGGTGGCTGAGCCAGCATTTGCGAACGACTTGGCGTCGCAAATTCCTTGTCCGTAATCATCCAATTGGTAAAGCTGAGGAGGTTATCATGGGAAATCTGTACTCCCTTTGGCTTACCAGTCGTACCAGAAGTAAAGATGATGTAGTAGTTATCATCACCCTTGACTGGATGCGTGATCTCATAGCTAGTCCCTTGAGCAAAGGCTTCTTGCACCTGAGCTAGATTCATCATTGGCGTAGAAACCTGCTCCAATGGAAAGTCTGAGATGGCAATAATCAAGCTTGGCTCTGCTACTTCTAAAATAGCTGAAACTCGCTCCAAAGCCGAATGGCTATCAATGGGAATGTAGGCATGACCTGACTTAGTCAGCGCTACAAAGGTTGCCAACATTTCATATTCTTGGCCACCAAAAACAACCACAGGAGACTTCTCAGGCAAGCCTAGTTGGTCAATGGCTGCAGCCAAACTATCCGAATCAGCCTTCAAATCTCCATAAGTGTGTTCCTGACCCAAAACATTATAAACAGGATAGCTAGGCTGGGTCTGAGCAAAATGCTCAATGGTTTCAATCATATCTGCTATTGGTTTATTTGACACAATAGGGATTCTCCTTCAAGTTAAAATTCATTATAGATAAAGCTTCCTTGACCCTGACCAAGATAGCTAAAAAAGTAAAGCAGCCCCAGAAAGATAAGAAAATACAAGGCTGTCCGACCAAGAAAGAGGTACAATTCTTTTCTCTGTTTCATCAAGAAAAACCATTCATTTCTGTAATTTTTAGCTAAAATAAGAGTGATTCTTACTAGCTTATTTTTCTACCATTGTACCACTTTATATAGTATTTTTTCAATTGTTTGCCGTAGATTTTCATTATATTTAAGCTAATTTTAAAATTATGCGGTTTTTCTATGTATATTTTTAAAAAAGCCTGAGATTTTCATCTCAAGCTTTATCAACATAATTGTTTTCTAGATTAGAAAAGTGAGAATACAAGCACGGCCAAGGCTGCACCGATAACAGGTCCCACAACAGGAATCCAGGCATAAGACCAGTCTCCGTCTCCCTTGTTTGAAATTGGAAGGATACTGTGCATGATACGAGGTCCAAGGTCACGTGCAGGGTTCAAGGCATAACCTGTTGTCCCACCTAGTGATAGACCGATACCGACAATCAAAGTTCCCACTGCAAAGGTTCCGATTCCTGCTTGAAGGTCATAAAGTCCCAAAGCAAAGATTGTCAATACCAATACAAAGGTGCCAAGGATTTCGCTAATCAAGTTTGATACAGTATCTTTGATAGCTGGTCCTGTGCTGAAAGTAGCCAAAATATTTCCTGCATTTTCTTCTGCCTCATAGTGAGGTTTGAATTGCAACCAAACCAAAATCTGACCGAGCATAGCCCCTGCGAACTGGGCTAAGATATAAGGCAAAACGGAAGCCCAAGGTAAATCACCTTTTAAAGCCACACCAATTGTCACAGCTGGGTTTAAATGAGCTGGACTGAGCTTGCCAGATACAAAGACTGCAACCGCAACTGCAATCCCCCAACCCATCGTAATCACAATCCAACCTGAGCTGTTGCTCTTGGTTTTAGGAAGAACCACACCTGCAACAACACCATTTCCTAGAAGAATCAGGATTAAAGTCCCCAAAAATTCTCCAAATAATTCATTCATCATCTTTCTGTCTCCATTAAAAAGAAGGAGAGGGTAGACTAGGAGTCCTGCCCTCCACCTCTTTTATTTTTTCTTAATTTTTTAATTCTGCTAAATCGTTGTTAGCGAGAGCTGATTCGACATCAGCACGGTAAGCTGCTTTTTCTTCTTCTGACCAATCATAGAATCGTCCCATTTCATCCAAAACTGGCTCAACGATACTATCCAAACTATCACGCATAAAGAGCATATGGTTGGTACGACGAAGAAGGAAGTCAACTGGGCTAAGAGCCAACTCATTGCGCATTGCATAGTGAAGTGACAAAGTATCTGCCAAGCTAAGTCCTGGCGCTTGTTCCAAACTATGAGCAAGAGCAAAGACTTTCGGTGCATTTGAACCGTAGAGATTTGCTAGGTAATGAGCTTCCTTGCTATCCAAACCACGTGACACTCCAAGTTGCGCAAAGGCTTCGATTTCTGAGTCTACATTTGCTGGGTTCAATTCTCCACCTGAAACAGGGTAAGTCTTAGAGTTGATCAGTTTAAAGCTGCGGTCAAATTCTGCTTTGAGGATTTCAACCACGCGCTCCATAGCTCCTTCAGCCATCTTACGGTAGTCTGTGATTTTACCACCAGCAAGGGTCAAGAGACCATTATCATCTCGGTCCAAGCTAGAACCACGAGAAACTGCAGATGGGTCCAAATGTTTCTCAGAGGTACTGCTTTCAAGCTTGCTGACAGCAGACTCAACATCTTCACGCGTTTTTTCTTTAGAGAGATAAGATTCAACAGTTGCAATCAAGTTGTTAAAGCTTTCATCACTGATGGTTCCGTTATTTCCTCCATTGTAGTCAGAAGCGCTATTGCCTGCGATCAATGGACGAAGACCTGCCCAGCTACTTTCGATATCATCAATGGTAATGTTTGCTTCTGGGAAGCGGTTGTTGACAATGCCAAGTAGATAATCTACATCTTCCTGAGTAACTTTTGGATGTTCCAAATCACCTGTGTAGTCTGTATCAGTTGTACCAAAGTAAGTCTTGTTTTCACGCGGGAGAACAAAGACCATACGACCATCTCCCAAACCAGTGTCAAAGTAAACTGGCTGCGAAACCTTGATCTTGCTTGAGTCCACTACCAAGTGAACTCCCTTAGTTGGACGCATTTGTGAGAATTGCGTTCCTTTATTAGACAAATTGCGCACCTTGTCGCTCCAAGGACCTGTTGTGTTAATCACCAGACGGGCCTTGATTTCAAAGACTTGGTCTGTCAAGAGATCACGAGCTACCACACCTGTAATCTTGCCACTTTCGTCAAAGAGGAAGCCTTCTGCCTTCACGTGGTTAGCAATGAGGGCACCGTCTTGGTTGGCACGTTTGATATTTTCAATCACGAGACGCGCATCGTTGTTACGGAAGTCAAGGTAAACCCCACCTCCTACCAAACCTTCTTTCTTCAAGTTTGGCTGGCGTTCCAAAACTTCTTCCTTGCTCAAAACCTTGTTAGCAGCTGGTGTGTTGTTAACTCCTGCCAAAAGGTCATACAAATCCATAGCTACTTTAAGACGGAAGAGGCTAAAGGTCGCTCCATCTTCATCGTAAACTGGCAAGAGCATTGGGTCCGGTTTTGGAATGTGTGGTGCGATTTGTTGAACCACTGCACGTTCTGAAACAGTATCTGATACCACTTCTACGTCAAATTGTTTGAGGTAACGAAGACCTCCGTGAACCAATTTTGTTGAACGGCTGGATGTTCCTTCTGCGAAGTCCTGCATTTCAATCAAACCAGTTTCAAGACCGCTAGCTGCCGCCTGCAAGGCTACACCAGCACCAGTGATTCCTCCACCGATAATCAAGAGGTCCAAGGTACGTTCTTGCATTTTTTTAATTGACAATTCACGTGTTTTCTTTGAAAATTCCATATTTACACACTTTCTAACTAAGTCGCTTTATTCTTCCAGTATTAGTCGTCTACTTCCGCAAAGACTTGAGTTGCTTTTACAGCCTTCTTCCAGCCCTTGTAGAGTTGTTCCTTGCGCGATTCGTTCATAGATGGCTCAAAGAGTTCTCCTGTCTCGTTCAAGAGTTTCAACTCATCCAAATCCTTCCAGTAGCCTACTGACAAACCTGCTAAGAAGGCTGCCCCTAGAGCTGTTGTTTCCAAGTTTTTGGCGCGTGCGATATCGATTCCCAAAATGTCAGCTTGGAACTGCATGAGGAAATTGTTCATAGCTGCACCACCGTCTACTTTCAAGACTTGGATAGCTGTCTGAGCATCTACTTGCATCGTGTCGATGATATCACGCACTTGATAAGCGATAGATTGAAGAGTTGCCTTGATAAAGTCTTCTTTACTTGTTCCACGAGTTAAGCCAAAGACAGAACCGCGAGCGTTTTGGTTCCAGTATGGAGCACCTAGACCTGTAAAGGCTGGAACGACATAAACTTCATCATTGTTGTGAGAATCAAGAGCGTATTTTTCAGATTCTGGTGAATTTTCAACCATGCGAAGACCATCACGAAGCCATTGAATAGCACTTCCTGCGATGAAGATAGAACCTTCCAAGGCATAGTAAACCTTGCCATTGATTCCGTAACCAATCGTTGTCAAGAGATTGTTTTCAGACAACTGCATTTCTTCACCAGTATTCATGATGATGAAAGAGCCTGTTCCATAAGTATTTTTAACCATACCAGGTTCAAAGGCCAACTGTCCAAAGAGGGCCGCTTGTTGGTCCCCAGCCATACCTGAGATTGGAACTTCTCCACCATAGAAATGGAATGGGGCTGTTTTACCGTAGATTTCAGAGTTAGAACGAACCTCCGGAAGCATAGCCTTAGGAATGTTGAGGATTTCCAAAATCTCATCATCCCATTTGAGTTCTTTAATGTTATAAAGCATGGTACGGGCTGCATTTGAGTAGTCCGTCACGTGAGCCGCACCGTCAGTCAATTTCCAAACCAACCAAGTATCAATGGTACCAAAGAGCAATTCCCCTTTTTCTGCTCGCTCTTGAGCGCCTTCTACATGATCCAAAATCCAACGAACCTTAGTCGCTGAGAAGTAAGCATCGATGATCAAACCAGTCTTTTCATGGAATTTTTCCACATAACCTTGGTTTTTTAGTTGCTCAGCTAAAGGGGCTGTTTGGCGAGACTGCCAAACGATTGCGTTGTAGATAGGAAGCCCTGTTTTCTTATCCCAGACAACAGTTGTTTCACGCTGGTTAGTAATACCGATTGCTTCGATTTGATTTGGCTTGACACCACTTTCGATGAAAGCACCCGCAATAACTGACTGAACAGAGTTCCAAATTTCATTGGCATTGTGCTCTACCCAACCTGCCTGAGGGAAAATCTGGGTAAACTCTTTTTGACTCGAGCTAACTTTTTCTCCTTTTTTGTTGAAAATAATGGCACGAGAGCTTGTAGTCCCCTGGTCAATGGCCATGATGTATTTTTCTTGTGACATGTGCTGTCCTCCTGATAAAGATCTTGAGGATGTTTCCTCTTTACACTTACTAGTATACAAAATAAAGCGCTTTCTTGTTCATCAACTTTTTTTAATTTTTAAAAAAATGTGAGGAGATTGTGTGAATTTCACAAAAAAGACCTGGAACGACCAAGCCTTTTAAGTGAATAATAACTGACGAATAGCCGCCAAATCTTCCATATCCAAGTCATTTTTTAAATAATAGACTGGGGTTTGTTCCTTCTTATGAATGGGGTTATTGGTAACCAGCAAATCATAATGTCGAGTTCGGTCATAGGCTTCAATGGTAATAAAACGATTATATTCCAAATACCGTTTCAAAATGGCTGCCATCCTTGAAAAGACAAGAAAACCAGATGTCAAATCCAGACCAATCCGCATATGCTGACCACCATTTTCAGCCATATATTCCATCAACTGAAGCCATTCCCAGAGAATTTTCTTATCCAAATCCGTCCCCTGCTGAAAGGCAGGTAGAGCATGAAAAATCTCCTCTGCCATCCCCCTAAAATCATGTTCCATCAGTAAATATGGATGACGATTCTCTAACTTGTACTTGTAGCAATCCTGTAAAATATAGCCCTTATAAAGATAGACTTGAGCACAAAGCTGACTGAGTTCATAGGTAACATGATCCTCTGTGTAATCACCCAGTAACTCCTCCTTCTTCATTTCTTGAATCAATTGCGTCAGCAAATCTGCCAACTGCCCTCCAAAACCAAGAATATACTCCATAGTATGAAGAGGAAGAATGCGATGAGATAGAAGGAAAGAGAAGAATATCATCATCTCACCATCCTCAGTTCCTAGAGGAAGGTGTTGCCCGGCAAAAAAGGAAGGAGCCTTTCGATGCAAACGAAGGTAGAAAATATTGTCAAAATACCCTCGCATTTTCTCTTCTATCACTTGAAACTGACAAGCATTGACCCGAAGACGCTGTTGACTGATATGAGACCAGAGAACCAAATCCAATTTCTGCCCCGAAGACAAACTTGCACCGCAGATTTCTTCTAGTGTAGCAATCTCCTGTTTTCTCTCTGGTTTCAGCATATGGCCTTCCCATTCCTGACTCGACCAGACCTTGCGGAAAAGGCAGAAATAGAAATATCGAATCTGATGCTCTGGACCTCGCCAACGACCATTTTGGATGGATAAGTCAAACTCTGACAAAATCTGATTTAAGCTAGCTAAGTGGCGACCAAGTGTAGCCTCACTAATCATCAATTCTTGAGCCAGCTGATGGGCTAAAAACTGTTGGTGGTAGAGAAGATAGACCAAAATCTGGTATTTAACAGCATTCTCCAAAAACAGGCTCCGAATATCTCTCCCCTTGGTAGCTGCACCGATCGACAGGCGCAGATTTTCATCTTCTAAGGAGATATTCAGCTCTAAGCCACTGTCCAAAGCCTTGTCATTGAGTAGGGTGACATATTTAGTTAGGGTTGCTTTTGAAAATCCTGTTTCCTCCATTACAGACTTGACAGTCGTCTGAGACTCTTGTAATAGAAAGGAAAGGATTGAAAATTGGCCAGATTCAGCCTTTTCCATCAAATCTCCTAAATACATTTGTTACCCCTTTCATTTTCTACCTTAAGAATAGCATAAATCTTACAAATGCTGAAATAATCTGTTTCTCTTTTTATTTTCATGCTGATTTCCTGGTCCATTATCCTGAAAATCAGCAAACACACGGCTCCCCCTTTGGGCATTTTTATGCTAAAATAGTAGCTATGGATAAAATTATTAAAACTATATCAGAAAGCGGAGCCTTTCGTGCTTTTGTCCTTGATAGCACAGAAACCGTCCGCACTGCTCAAGAAAAACATCAAACCCAAGCCAGCTCAACTGTCGCGCTCGGTCGAACTCTTATCGCTAGCCAGATTCTCGCAGCCAATGAAAAAGGAAATACCAAGCTAACGGTTAAAGTTCTTGGAACGAGCTCTCTCGGTGCCATCATAACGGTCGCTGATACCAAGGGGAATGTCAAAGGTTACGTTCAAAATCCTGGTGTTGACATCAAAAAGACTGCAACTGGTGAAGTCCTAGTCGGACCTTTTGTTGGAAACGGTCAATTCCTCGTTATCACAGATTACGGCACTGGAAATCCTTACAACTCTATGACTCCTCTCATCTCTGGAGAAATCGGTGAAGACCTGGCCTTTTACCTGACTGAAAGCCAACAGACTCCTTCAGCAGTCGGTCTCAATGTCCTTTTAGACGAAGAAGATAAGGTCAAGGTTGCAGGTGGTTTCCTAGTCCAAGTCTTGCCAGGAGCCAAGGAAGAAGAGATTGCTCGCTTTGAAAAACGCATCCAAGAAATGCCAGCTATCTCAACTCTTCTCGAAAGTGAAGACCATATCGAAGCCCTCCTCAAAGCAATCTACGGTGACGAGGCCTACAAGCGTCTTTCCGAAGAAGAAATCCGTTTCCAATGTGACTGTAGCCATGAGCGCTTTATGAACGCTCTTGCTAGCCTTCCAAGCTCAGACTTACAGGAAATGAAAGAGGAAGACCACGGAGCAGAAATAACTTGTCAATTCTGCCAAACTACCTATAACTTTGATGAAAACGACCTGGAGGAACTCATTCGTGACAAATCTTAATACACCTTTTATGATTGGCAATGTTGAGATTCCCAATCGTACCGTTTTAGCACCCATGGCTGGCGTGACCAACTCAGCCTTTCGTACTATCGCAAAAGAGCTCGGTGCAGGACTCGTTGTCATGGAAATGGTCTCTGACAAGGGAATCCAATACAATAACGAAAAAACCCTGCACATGCTTCATATCGATGAAGGCGAAAACCCTGTCTCTATCCAACTTTTTGGTAGCGATGAAGACAGCCTAGCACGCGCAGCAGAATTCATCCAAGAAAACACCAAAACCGATATCGTGGATATCAACATGGGCTGCCCAGTTAATAAAATCGTGAAGAACGAAGCTGGCGCTATGTGGCTCAAGGATCCAGATAAGATTTACTCTATTATCAACAAGGTTCAATCTGTCCTTGATATCCCCCTCACCGTCAAAATGCGTACCGGCTGGGCTGACCCATCTCTGGCAGTTGAAAATGCCCTCGCTGCTGAAGCTGCAGGCGTTTCTGCCCTCGCCATGCATGGCCGTACCCGTGAGCAAATGTATACAGGTCACGCAGACCTTGAGACCCTTCACAAGGTCGCTCAAGCTTTGACCAAGATTCCATTTATCGCAAACGGTGACATTCGTACGGTCCAAGAAGCCAAACAACGCATCGAAGAAGTTGGTGCTGACGCAGTTATGATTGGTCGCGCTGCCATGGGAAATCCCTACCTCTTCAACCAAATCAACCATTACTTTGAAACAGGAGAAATCCTACCTGATTTGACCTTTGAAGACAAGATGAAAATCGCCTACGAACATTTGAAACGCTTGATTAACCTCAAAGGAGAAAACGTAGCAGTTCGTGAATTCCGTGGCCTCGCTCCTCACTACCTCCGTGGAACATCTGGCGCTGCCAAGCTCCGTGGAGCTATTTCACAAGCTAGCACTCTGGCAGAGATTGAAGCCCTCTTGCAATTGGATAAAGCATAGTCTCACATCTACAACTCACAAAAACGACAAAGCTCAAAAATGAGTCTTGTCGTTTTTTATATGTTTTCATCTTGTAAATCTAATTGCTTCACTCTAGCTATATAGTAGGACATAATCAAAAACAAATTGAGGCTGATAATCCAAACAGACCATTCATGAAGAAAATGCATCAATACAGCCAAGCTGATTGCCCCCACTATGAAACTTCCCACAACAATCCCATAATTTAAGGCTTGACGACGGTATTCTTGGATATTTCCTTCTCTTCTAGCAATGCGATACAAAGCGGTCAACATCTTTCGGTAATTTCCAGACGTCATAAAAATGACATAGGGATGATCTTCAATCAAGCTACCCGTAAATGTTAGCATCATCATTCCTGTTCCCAAAGCGATGAAAGGAACTTCTAATAGAGGAGATCGTGAAAAGAAAGGCAAAATAAGTGTCCCAATAAATAAAGGAAGCAACATCTTAACCCGCCAGTAGGCCGTTTTGCGGTATTCTTTCATGTGTAGGGCAAACAGAAATCCTAGAGAAAAGAAGATAATTGAGCAGAATCGCAGCATCGTATTGATGACATTTGAGTCGTGCCAATCAGATATAAGTAGGAGAATATTCCCTGTCTGTGTCGCTACCAAACTATGGTATTGAATATGGCAAAACACATCCAAAGAACCACCTACAAATCCAAGAAATACTCCCATTAGTCGTGTGTTTTGAGGTAATATTAATTTATCCGCCATGTATTATCACTCGTTTTCCTTTGATTTTTTTATTATACCACTTTCTCTTGGAGAAACTAAGTGAAAAACAGTTGGCTCACTCTTTTACAGCACGATTTCTAGTAAAAGTTAAAGCACCAAATTTTATTATTGACTCAAAGCAACACTGGAAACCTTACCATCCGCTCCTGTTGTAATTTGGATGACTTTTCCTCCACCGATTTTGGCATTATACTTACCATCATCAAGAGTGTAAGAGTAACCTCTGATAGAATAGTTTTCTTTCTTTCCATCTGCAGTTTCTACTGTAAATTGGCCCCCTGATGAAACTGTGATGGTTTCGCCATTGGCTCCCTTCCAATTGCCCGTTGCAGCTGAGAAATCACCATCTACCATGGTTAAAACACCCTTGTAGCGTTTATTTTGCTCTGCTTGCTTGTCTTGAAGTTTGCGGTCAGTTGTAGGATCATAGCTTGATTGGTTAGACTGGGCTTGAGGAGCCTGAGCAGGAGTTTGTTGACTAGCCACCTGTTGATTAGCCACTTCTTGACCTTGTCTTTGCTCTGGTGCAGGTGCCGCTTGTGATGGCGTTGCAGTTGCTGAAGATTGATCAGTAGATGCCTTGGCCTTTTCAGATGCAGCTGAACTTGAGGATTTCTGAGTCTTGCTTTCTTTGCTAGAAGAAGCTGCTTTAGAGCTTGATGATTGGCTTGTCTTAGCAGAACTGCTTGCTTGAGTTGTTTCCTTTTTATTTCCACAAGCTCCTAATAGCAAGATAGAAGCCAATGCAGTTGCTGCCATCAATTTGATATAGGTTTTCTTTTTCATTTTTCTACTCCTTTGTAATATTTTAGAAATATAAAGAAATCTTTTTGTAATATAATTGTAACATTAGGATTTAAATATGTCAACAATTTATCTAAACTATTTTAAAAATCTTAAATACTTTAGATACATTTACTCCTCCTACTCTTCTATTCGTAATAAAATAGAAAAGCAGGAGATTTTCCTATTAAAAATTTGAATTTGTTTTTGTGAAATCGCTTGCACCTTTAAGTGCAAAGGAATATAATAACATTGAAATAGAATATAGGAGGTGCACTCTTATGCTAAATAAGTATTATAAGTATCTTCCTTGGTTGATTTTGGGAGCAATTGGCTCTTATCAATCAGCCGCTTACTATGCGCGAACTGCATTTGATGTGTTTTATCTGACTACAATCTTTTTGATTGTTTATATCGCCTTGTTATTTTTACATGAGAACTATCTCAAGTATCGATACAAAGACTTCTTTACTCACATGTTGAGCAATTCTAAGAAAGATGGCCATCCCTAAAATAGTCGCAACAGCAAATCAAACCAATAAAGGCAAATAAAGAGGTCGGGAACTTTTTCCCGGCCTCGCTTTTTATTTCAATCGATAGGTTTTTCTTGGTTTCTTTTTAGGTACTCGTTTGAGTCCGACTTCTTCTACATATTCTCCGTATTTTACGAGAAAGTTATTGCTGACGATTGGACGACCGGGGTTGATGAGATTGACCAGTTCAGTCCCTTCGTAGACAGTGAACTCCTCCTCTAGCAGATAGAGGAAGGTTGGGTTCCAGTCTAGACGGCCTTGGATTCGTTTGATGGATTCTTGGATAATGGCATAATGGTCAAAAGCGAAGGCTTGCTCCTCCAACTCTACTCCCTTTGAGAAGCACTTGCCTGTCTGAAAATCGACATCTACAAAAACCACATCCTTGGCATCGTCTCCTGCTTGAACAAGTTCTAATGCACAACTAGGTAAATAAACCAAGTGGGCAATAGTCACTGTCCAGCCCCGTGGGTCACGGCCGGGGGTCGATACGGTCATCAATTGCTCAATTTTTTCCAAAGGAAGATCGAGATTGACTTCTTCTCTCACCTCACGCTGACAAGCATGCGCAGCGTCTTCGCCCTTGTCCATAAATCCTCCAACCAGAGCCAAACAGTTTTGATAAGGGTGAGCCTTGCGACGAATTAATAAAAGCTTGATCTTTCCTTCGACAAAGCAGTAGGCTACCATATCCACCGTCACACTTGGTTTTTCGTATTGAGGAAGTTCCTGCTTGTAGTACCAATCCAAAAATTCCTCCTGACTTGCATGAATTTCAAAATATTCTCTTTCCGTCATCCCTGCTGGAATCATCGTGTCCGTCATTTTATGCCTCCTTACGAACTGCCTTGGTCCATTGGTACCAACCTACTAGACTATTGAGTGTGTAAACCCAGTACATCCCTTGGATGTGGATATTTTCACCCCACCAGAGGTAAATACTAAAGAGATTGGTTGCAATCCAGAAAATCCATTGCTCACGGTAGAGACGTGTCATCAAGAGCTGACCAACACCATTGGTCGCATCGGTAACACTATCACGGAAAGGGCGAGCACTATGGATACTTTGGTATGCCAAGCCCATACCAATCCAAATGATAGCAGTCAAAGCCAAGTACTTGAGCCAGTCAAGCACAGATAATTTCTTAGCTTCAAAGTGAGATTCTTCTGCTTTTCCTTGGTCATTGATACGATTGGACAGCCAAGCATAGAGACCAATCGGCTGCATGACAAAGAAGTAAACGGTCGTCAAAACTTCGCCATAAAAAGTCGCATTCATAGCCAAAATCAAATAGATAGCAGAGTTAATGGCCCCAAAGAGATAATTGCTTGCACGCCCTTCTGCTACCAAGATAACACAGACAATCCCAGTCCAAGATGCAAACAAGCTCATCCAGTCATGACTTTCTGTATTTTGCGTGAATTCCAAGATCAAAGGAACACTTGACAGGACGATGAGATACAACCACTGGAAGAGGCTACGGCCGACAAAGAGATCTTTCCAGAGTAGGTTCATGATTCCTGCAAAACCAATCTTGCGGGCTTCTGCATGGACGTTTTTAAAGTTTTCGATAAATTGTGTGATATTTTCAGTTAGTTTTTTCATATTTTTCTCCTAATCTGCTTGGTAAATGGCATCAATAGCCACTTTTGCTGCTTCATAATTTCCTAAATAATCCTCAGCTAGATAAACTAGTGGAATGTTTGCTAAGTAGCGCCTCCTCATCTGATCCAAATGTTGTGAAAAACTATGACGAATATGGTCTTCCGCCATGGTCATATCTCTAAATCCGTCATTGACATAGGAACCGACGGGTTGCACAAAGAGAATCAAATCCCATTTCTCCTTAGCCAAGATCGAGGCAAAGAGATTATCAAATGTTTCTCCTGATAAATCCCCTTGGTCCTCAGTCTCCATGTAATAATCATAGTAGCCCTTGGTTACTAAAGAGTTGGTGTCTGCTATCACCAGTCCCCTATTGGCATTACTGTCAATTAACTTAGAGGTCTGGTCATACTGCCCCAACAGGAGATAATAGTAATCCTTTGGAGTCAATTCATCGTCGCGGACATTGTTTTTGATCTGGTACTCACGCGCGTATTCCAGGCTAACTGGTGCATCGTAATACCTTGCCAAATCCTTGGCTAAAGTGGTCTTCCCATTGCTGGCACTTCCCATAATCAACACTTTCTTTGTAAACTGACGTCGGAAGGGTTGAGCAATATATTTCCAATATTTGCTTGGATTTTCTCGAATCATAGTCGCTGAGATACCAAACTTTCTTTCTTGCAAGACAGTCTCAAAGCTACGATTAGACAATTCTTGCTGGTAGTCTGCTTCTCCCACAAAGAAAATTAATTCTTGCTGGGTTTCATCATAGGAAATCTCCGCTAACATTTGGTCCAACCACTCCTGCCAGCCCATAGGATAACGAGGAAGATTGGTTTCATCTAACTTGCAGACAGAGGTCAACTCGTCATCACCAAAGGCCTCTCGGATATAGCGAAATCTTTTTTGAAGCGTTAAGCCTACCTGCTCCCCTCTATCTCCCTCATAGCCTGAAACGACAACCCAAACCCGGTCACACTGTCGCTTCGCTCGCTGGATCAGATCGATATGTCCTTGATGAAGCGGAGCAAAGGTTCCAAATACCACTGCTATTTTCTTTTTCATAAACCTATTACCTTTTTATGATTTTTGATATTTTTATTATAAACTATATTTTTGTTTTGTCAATAGTTTTTTATCATTTTTTATAAAAAAGTAGCAAAAAAAAGAATCAAGATTACTCCTGATTCTCCATTTTTATGCAATATCAAATTTTAACTGGCCTGCTTTAACACCAATCTTAAGTGTGCTGCCTGCCTCTAATTCTCCCTTGAGAAGAAGTTCTGCCAACTTGTCCTCCACTTCTGTTTGCAAGGTTCTGCGAAGTGGACGAGCTCCCATCTCTGGGTCATATCCTTGATTGGCCAATAATTTCAGTGCGGAAGCTTGTAATTTCAAATCAATGCCTTTTTCAGCCAAACTTGCCACTAAAGGTTTAACCATAATTTTCACCACTTCCTGCATATGGTCGCTAGACAGGCTATGGAAGACCACCTTTTCATCAATACGGTTGATAAACTCCGGTCTATAAGCTTTTTTCAGCTCTTCAAACATGCGTTTTTCCATATTTTCCTGATCAAAACGAATGTCCTTAGCCCCAAAACCAACTGTCTTGTCATCACGAAGGGCTGTCGCACCAAGATTTGACGTCATGATGATAATGGTATTTGAAAAGTCAACCTTGCGCCCCTTGCTATCAGTCAAGACACCGTCATCCAAGACCTGCAAGAGGACATTAAAGATGTCTGGGTGGGCTTTTTCTACCTCATCAAAGAGGAGAACAGAGTATGGTTTGTTGCGAACCTTCTCGGTCAACTCCCCACCTTCTTCATAACCCACATAGCCCGGAGGAGCTCCGTTAAGACGGCTGGCTGCGAATTTCTCCATATACTCACTCATATCAAAGCGGATAAGGGCTGATTCATCATCAAAGAGAACTTCCGCCAAAGCCTTGGCCAATTCGGTCTTACCGACACCTGTGGGTCCTAGGAACATAAAGGAACCAATCGGACGCTTGTGACTACGAATACCAGACTGGTTGCGGCGAATCGCACGGCTAATGCTTGAAACAGCTTGATCTTGACCGATGACACGTTTGTGCAGTTCAGCTTCTAAGTTTAAGTATTTCTTAGCATCAGTCTGAGTCAGTTTTTGGACTGGAATACCTGACAAGCGACTCAAGGTAGTCAAAATATCAGACTCTGTCACCAAGTCTTTATAGACAGGCACTTCCTCTTCTTTTGCGATTAGCTGGGCTGCCTGTTTCCACTTGCCATCCATCAAGGCCTTGTCAGCTGGACTTAAGCCAGAATCATCTGCTGTTACATGCTTAGCCTTATTTTGCACTGTTGCTGCTGCCTCATCCAAGAGATCGATAGCAGAGTCTGGCAAGTGACGACTAGTCAAGTAACGATGAGCCATCTTGACGGCTGTTTCAACCGCTTCATCTGTGATTTGCACACGGTGATGTTTCTCATAAGTCGCCTTCAAGCCTTGCAAAATGGTCATGCTGTCTGCCACACTTGGCTCTTCAATCGTCACTTTGGCGAAACGACGAGAAAGGGCCGCATCTTTTTCGATGTGTTTTTGATATTCTTCCTGAGTAGTCGCACCAACCGTTCTCAAAGTTCCACGCGCCAAGGCTGGTTTCAAGATATTGGCCGCATCCAGAGTTGAGTCAATTCCACTCCCAGAACCCATGATAGTGTGGAGCTCATCGATAAAGAGGATGACTTGCCCATCTTCTTCAATATCCTTAATGATATTATTCATGCGCTCTTCAAAGTCACCACGGAAGCGTGTCCCTGCAACGACATTCATCAAATCAAGCTCTAACACGCGCATCTTAGCCATTTCCACAGGCACATCACCACTAGCAATACGCTGGGCAAGACCAAGCGCCAGAGCTGTTTTCCCGACACCAGCATCCCCAACCAAGACAGGATTATTCTTTGTCTTCCTACTCAAGATTTGAATCATACGCGAGATTTCCTTGTCCCGACCGATGACTGGTTCTAACTTGCCAGAACGCGCTTGCTCTGTCAAATCATGCGTATAGTCCTCGAGACCACCACTCGGAGTCTGGGGCATGCCCATCATATTAGCCATAGAATTTTGCTTGTCAGCTACTGTACGATGACGTTGGCGTAAAGCCTTGAGGTCTTCACGAGTCCAACCTGCACGTTCTTCTAGATTTCGACGTAGGGCAGCAATCTTGACCTGATCTTTCTTGTCTTCATAAGAAAAACCAGCCCTCTCCAAGATACGAGTCGCCAAGGCATTTCCATCATGCAAAATCGCATAAAGGACGTGCTCTGTCCCTAGCACCTTAGCATGGACCACTGATGCTACATACTCTGCTTCATCAAAGAGAACCTGCAAACGATGGGAGAACGGCAATTCCGTAAAGGTTTCATCCTGGCTATAGTCCGTTTCAGTCAGTTCCAAAGCGACTTCTTCTAAACGGTCCATCTCATATGGATAATCATTTAAAGTCGCCCCTGCCACACTATAACTGTGATTAGACATGGCAATCAACAAGTGCCAAGACTCTAGATAACGAGCTCCAAAATGGCCAGCCACCATGTAGGCACTTTCGATACATTCATTCAATGCTTTTGAATAGTTCATCTTACTTCCCTTTTCTATCTACCTCTTGTATGACCTGTCGTAGCATATTAGCTCGAAGGACTGGAGCTTCTTCTCCTAGAACGCGATCCAAAGCTACTGCCACCAGCAAATTCATCTCCTGCTTGGTCATTAATTCCTGCTCAAACAAAAGCTGGAGAATATCCTCATAAATTTCTTGACTAACTCGCTCACCAATTGAGTAAAGCAGCTCCCTGAGCATTTCATGATGACTAGAAAACTCAATCCGTCCTATACGAATATAGCCTCCGCCACCACGCTTACTTTCAACCAAGTAGCCTCTACTTTCCGTAAAGCGTGTCTTGATCACATAGTTAATCTGACTGGGAACAACCTGAAAAGTATCTGCCAACTGACTCCGTTGCAACTCCACAATTCCAGATTGATCTAAAATCGCCTTGATGTAGGCCTCAATATGATCCGATGTATTTTTAAATCTCATAACAAACCCACCTCTCTCTTTAAACCTTGACTATCTTTGACTATTATACCGAAATTTTCTCATTTTTAAAAGAAAAAGGGCGCTGGTAAAGGATAATCTTCACCAACTCCCTATTTTTCTACTTATCTAAGCCTAATTCTGCCAAGATTTGACGTTTGTAGGCAATCTTTTGGACTTCCTTGTCCTCATCTTCAGACCAATCTAGTTTAATTTCTGAAACAATCTGCCCAGGGCGATTTTTCAAGATATAGATGCGGTCGCTGAGACTAAGGGCCTCCTCGATACTATGCGTGATGATCAAGGTTGTTAGCTGCAACTGCTTGTGAATCTCAAGGTACCAAGCGTGTAGTTCCATCTTGGTCATCTCATCCAAGGCGCTAAAGGCTTCATCTAAGAGAAAGAGTTTGTGACCGAAAAGATAGGTACGAAGCAAAGCCACACGCTGGCGCATCCCACCACTGAGTTCATGAGGGTATTTATCTCTTACAGCTGTCAACTGGAAGGTCGCAAGAATTTCATCTGCGCGAGCAATAGCTTCCGCCTTATCCACCTTTTGAATCAAGAGGGGCAAAATGATATTACCAAGCACCGTCTTGTGCTCCAAGAGCAGATCCTTTTGCAACATATAACTCACGCGCCCCTTGGGATTCTCCTCCCCATCAAGGATAATTCTCCCTGACTGAACTTCTAAAATCCCAGCGATCAGATTAAAGAGGGTGGTCTTCCCAACACCACTTGGACCTAAGATAGAAACCACTTCACCTGAAATCACCTTCAGGTTGATGTCTTCTAAAATCCTCTCCTGACCATAGGCATAACTGACGTGTTCTAGTCTAATTTCTGTCATTATTTCACAAATTCATTGGTAAAGCCTTTGTCTGTCAAGTCTTCTTTGAGGATACCATTTTCTTTGTCCCATTTGTAGAAGGCATTCCAGCGAGCTGCGTCAAATTGCCCCCATTTTTCCTTGTCGCTTGCGTATTCTTTTGACAAGTATTTTTGAGATTCGATGACAAAGTCACGTTTTTCCTTGAGTTCAGGTGCATTTTTGATGAGGATATCAGCTGCTTCTTCTGGATGCTCCATGGCATATTGGTAACCTTTTTTGATAGCTTGGATAACTTTGCGAGCTTCTTCTTTGTTGTCTTTCAAATAATCGTTGTTAGCAATGATGACTGGTGAGTAGTAGTCAAATTCTTTAACGTAGTCTTTCAAATACATGAAGTTAGCATCTACACCTTGAGATTTAGCAAGGATACCATCCCATCCATAGTAGATCCAAGCAGTGTCAAATACTCCATTAGCAATTGGTGTGATCGAATTTGAGTCGTTGTTTGGTACTTTTTCAACTTTATCAAAATCTCCACCTTGTGATTCTACCAAGGTTTTCAACATAGCAAGTTCAGTTGGGTCATTCCAAGTTCCGTATTTCTTACCAACCAAGTCTTTTGGACTAGCTACATTGTCAGATTTACGAGAGATGATTCCTGATGTATTGTGCTCAACAATAGCTGCAACGGCAGTAATTCCTGCTCCTTTTTCCAATTTTTTAGCCATATAGTCTTGGAAATACACTGCAAATGGTGCCTTACCGTTAATAACCAAGTCAGAAGAACTTTCTTCTGGTGGCAATTTCAAATCAACATCCACTCCAGCTTCCTTGAAGTAGCCTTTTTCCTTAGCCACATAAAGCCCTGTGTGGTTGGTATTTGGTGTCCAGTCTAGGATAAAGTCAATCTTCTTGAGTTCTGCCTCTTTGTTGTCTTTAGAAGCAGTTCCTTGACCACAAGCTACAAGTATAACAGCTACAAGAGCTGTCACAAGCGTTAAAAACACTTTCCATGTTTTTTTCATTTTGATTTCCTCTTTTCTTTTTGAAACATTCTAATTCTACGAACGTTTCCATTTAATAACATATTTCTCGCTGATATCGACCAACTTCATACCGAGAAGACTGATAATCGATACCAGAATAATAATCGCGAACATGGTATCATACTGAAACAGTTTCTTGGACTGAATCATGTAGACACCTAGTCCTTCAAAGCCTCCCAACCACTCAGATACCACTGTTGTGATAAAGGCGTAGGAGACACTGACCCTCAGACCTGCATAAAAGTAAGGCAGGCTGACTGGAATTTTAAAATGCCATAGGATTTGCCAAGGCTTGGCCCGCATCAGACTAAACAAGGTCAGCATATCCTTGTCACAATGCCTAAAACCGTCCAAAATGCTGACGATGATGGGGAAAGTTGTCGTCAAGATAATCAAGACAATCTTGGGCAAAATCCCATAACCGAGCCACAAGACCAGGATAGGAGCTATGGCAATAGTCGGAATGGTCTGAACAACCACCATCATAGGGTAAATCAGGTCATTGAGCCAAGTCAAACTATCCATGAGCACAGCCATGAGACAGGCAATCAGAATTCCCAAAATTAGGCCTAGCAAAGCCACTCTCAAGGTCGCCCAGCTATGGTGCCAGAGAAATTCTCTATCACGAACAAAGGACAGGAGAATTTCAAGAGGGGTCGGCAGGATAAACTTGGGGAGAAGTTTAAGAAAACCTGCTAACTGCCAGATTGACAAGACTCCTAGAAAGCCCAATAGACTAATGTGTCGTCTCAGTATACTTTTCAAGTTTCTCATCAATACTTAAAATCTCTCCTACATTTATTTTGACATTGGCAAAGACATTGTCTGCCTCCTGCCCTGCCACTGCTAGCGCTTCTTTTAGAATGCGCATAAGCTCATCAAACTCCCCTTCCAAGACCGTTTCAAATGGTGTCACCACCATAGTCACTTCTTGAGCTTTCAGATAGGCAATGACCTGATCGATAACAGCAATCCGATTAATCCCCTGTGATAGGGGTAAAATTTGCAAGGCGATGCTTGCTTTCATAAGAACCTCCTCTTTTCGTTTTCCTTTGACAAAAAGAAAAACCTTTGCCATATATGGAAAAGATCAAGATTAGACTAAGTATCGTTCCCTACGCTGGCATTACCCAGATCAGGTGCGGTCGAAGCTTAACGCTTCCTCTCAGACTGTACACAGACTCCCATATATTATATGGACATATGATAGCTCAAAACAAAAAAAATGTCAAGGAAACTGCTTACAGAAAAAGTAGGAAAAATTTCCTACTCCCATTTTCTATACTCGTTCTCCATCACTGTTTACTCTGTAGCCATCCACCGTCGTATTAACAGCTAAGGCGCCTGAAGAGTAAGAATAATACCACTTACCAGATACTTGGTACCAGCCCGTTTTCATTGCACCTGAACTATCCAAATAATACCACAGACCATTTTCCTTTAACCAGCCTGTCTGCATTTCACCAGATGATTTCAAATAATACCAGCTAGAACCATCTTTCAGCCAGCCTGTTGATTTAGACCCATTTGATTTGAAATGATACCAACTACCATTTATTTTCTTCCAACCGACAGTTGAACTGTTATTGGATCCATAGTTAGAGCTATTTCCTGATTGATTCTGATAATTCTGTGAAGAGGTTACTCCCTCTAGCTGGATATAACGACGACTTCCGTTATAAGCCGTATAACTCAACCACTTGTACCCATCTTTTTCGAGAATTTGATCATAATGAACATTCTCCCCAGGATAATAGTAATCAATCGCAGTTGCTCTAGCTAGAGGCTGATTTTTGATAGCAGCCTTAGTTTTAAAATAATGTGTTCCTCCTGTTGAAACTGAGGATTGACTATTCCCAACACTGCCACCAGCTAAATCTTTAAAATGAATAAAACCAGTCATAGTATTCGCCTTCACGACGCGCTTATTGTAAGATTCCCTTATTCCATAATTGTATTCTTCAATCTCAATCTCATCTCCTATTACATTTGACACCCAGGCAACATGACCATAAGTTCCTACAGTCGACCAAGCAATGGAGCCAATCGCTGGTCTATTATCTACACGATAGCCTTCACGACGAGCACGATAGCCCCATTCATTCGCATTCCCATAAGCAGCCGGAATCTCAAAACCATTGACATTACTCAAACGAAAGGCTGCAAAAGAAGTACATTGACGAGAATACATGCGCCACTTGTCAATTTCCTGACTGCCATTTTTATAATAAGCAGGATAATCATCCCCACGCGCAATCGATCCATTTCCTCCGGAATAGGCATATACACTATTACCCGCTGCTAACATCAATCCTACTACTAAAAAGGGAACAACCTTTTTAGCTGATTTTCTGAAAGAAAACCTTGTCTCTGCTACTTTAAATGGTGAAATTTTCATTCTTCCTCCTTGAAAAATAATATAAATCGAAGATTACCTTCACTTAAACTATTCGGAGAAAAAAAGAAAAAGTGAGAAAATTTCTCACTTTAGTCAAGATAATGAATCAAATTCTTTTCTGTAAGGATATCTGAGTAAGTAAAGGATTCAACGTAAACATTAGCTTGTTTATCTCCTTCAACGTTCCCAAATTCAACGATAAATAGGGATGGATAAACCTCAATTAGCTTACCCAATCTGTTTTTTTGGCGCTTACGACCATTCTCCAAAGTCATTTCTACGACTTGTCCCTCATGTGCCTTGATTTCTTCTTTGATTTTTTTCATCTTGGCTACATCTGTAAATGCATCTGACATCTTATGCCTCCCTCTTTGAGATACTTGAAAATTTATTGTATTCTTTTTGGAAAATTAATTCCACCGTTCCACGAGCTCCACTACGGTTTTTCTCGATAATAACTTCTACCTTATTATTCGGTATGCCTTCCTCTTCTTCACCACCACGCTCATAGTAGTCGTCGCGATAAAGAAAGGCTACGATATCAGCGTCCTGCTCAATAGACCCAGATTCACGAATATCAGACAAGACCGGTCTCTTATCCTGACGTTGTTCTACACCACGAGAAAGCTGACTTAGAGCGATTACTGGAACCTTCAGTTCCTTAGCTAAAATTTTCAACTGACGTGAAATTTCCGAAACCTCTTGTTGACGATTTTCCCGACCAGTTCCCGTGATAAGCTGCAAATAGTCTATTAAAATCAAACCAAGATTTCCAGTTTCTTGAGCCAGTTTACGAGAACGAGAACGAATCTCTGTAATCCGAATCCCTGGCGTATCATCGATATAGATACTTGCATTAGCTAGATTCCCTTGAGCAATGGTATATTTTTGCCACTCCTCATCAGTCAATTGACCCGTACGGATAGAATGCGATTCCACCAAACCTTCCGCCGCCAACATACGATCCACTAGACTTTCCGCACCCATTTCCAGTGAAAAAATAGCAACCGTTTTATCCAATTTAGTCCCAATATTCTGAGCAATATTCAAGGCAAAGGCCGTCTTACCAACCGCCGGACGGGCTGCTAGGATAATCAACTCCTCCTCATGAAGTCCAGTCGTCATATGATCCAAGTCACGATAACCTGTCGCAATACCTGTAATATCGGTCGTTTGTTGCGAGCGAGCTTCCAGATTTCCAAAGTTGATATTCAACACATCTCGAATGTTCTTAAATCCACTTCGATTTGCATTTTCACTGACATCAATCAGGCCTTTTTCTGCCTGAGCAATGATTTCATCAGCTGGTTGCGAAGCCTCGTAAGCTTGATTGACAGACTCTGTCAACTTGGCGATTAATCGACGTAGCATGGCCTTCTCTGCAACAATCTTAGCATAGTACTCCGCATTAGCAGAAGTTGGCACAGAATTGACAATCTCAACTAGGTAAGAAAGACCACCAATATTCTGTAAATCACCTTGATTATCAAGAATGGTACGAACCGTTGTTGCATCTATAGCATCGCCACGATCGGATAAATCGACCATAGCTTGGAAAATCAAACGATGGGCATACTTAAAAAAGTCCCGAGACTCAATATATTCTCGCACAAAAACAAGCTTACTCTCGTCAATAAAGATAGCCCCTAAAACGGATTGCTCAGCTAAGATATCTTGAGGTTGTACTCGTAACTCTTCTACTTCTGCCATCAGACTTCCCTTCCTTTTACAATCTTGTCAAGAAAGTGTAAATTTACCCTTCTTTCACACGAAGATTGATTACGCTTGTGATATCTTGATAGATTTTCACTGGCACATCAATCAAACCAACCGCCCGAATCGGAGCTTGCACTTGGATATGACGTTTATCAATCTTAATTCCAAATTGCTTTTGCAATTCTTCTGCAATCTTCTTATTGGTAATAGAACCAAAAGTACGGCCATCTGGACCAACTTTTTCAACAAATTCTACAACAGTTTCTTCTGCTTCAAGTTGGGCTTTAATTTCTTTTGCTTCTGCAATCATCTCAGCGTGAGCTTTCTCTTCAGATTTTTGTTTACCACGAAGTTCACCTACAGCTTGAGCAGTCGCTTCTTTGGCTAGATTCTTTTTGATAAGAAAGTTTTGCGCATACCCTGTTGGTACTTCCTTAATTTCGCCTTTTTTACCTTTTCCTTTAACATCCGCTAAAAAGATTACTTTCATTCTTCTTTCTCCTTTTCCTTTATTTCATTTAATACAATTTCTGTCAGTTTTTCACCTGCTTCTGACAAGGTTGAATCCTTAATTTGAGCTGCTGCCAAATTAAAGTGGCCTCCACCTCCCAGCTCTTCCATGATCCGTTGTACATTCAGTTTACTACGACTTCTAGCTGAGATAGAGATAAATCCTTGTGTATTCTTCGCAAGAACAAAACTCGCTTCAATACCTGACATAGCTAATAGGGCATCTGCTGCCTTACTAATAACAACTGTATCATAGCATTTCGAGTCCGTAGCCTCTGCTATCAATACATCTGAACCTAATTTACGCCCCTGTAAAATCAGTTCATTGACCTCACGATATTCTTCAAAATCTGTCGCAGCGATTTCTTGGATAGCAATACTATCACTTCCTCTCGTTCTGAGATAGCTAGCAACATCAAATGTCCGACTAGTCACTCGTGAGGTGAAATTTTTAGTATCCAACATCATACCAGCCATCAAAACACTGGCCTGCATACGACTCAAACGATTTTTCTTAGAATTCTGGAACTGAATCAATTCCGTTACCAACTCACTGGCACTACTTGCACCACTTTCGATATAAGTAATAACCGCATTATCTGGAAAATCCTGATCCCGTCTGTGGTGATCGATGACGATGGTTTGGGTAAATAAATCATAAAAATCTTTTGATAAAGTTAAGGCTGTCTTTGAATGGTCTACAAGAATCAACAAAGAACGATTGGTCACCATCCCCATTGCATCCTTAACAGACAACAACTTCGTAACTCCTTCTTTTTCTAAGAATGAAACAGCTCGTTCAATATCCGGCGACATTTGTTCTTCATCATAAAGAGCGTAGCTATTTTCAATCACATTGCTGGCAAATAACTGCATACCTACAGCAGAGCCAAGAGCATCCATATCTAGATTTTTGTGACCAACTACAAAAACCTGATCTACGCTCCGAATCTTATCTGAAATAGCCGTCATCATAGCACGCGTACGAGTCCGTGTACGTTTGATTGAGGCAGCAGATCCACCACCAAAATAAACTGGATTTTTCGTTTCGTTGTTTTCCTTGACAACCACCTGGTCGCCACCACGCACTTCAGCCAAGTTCAAATTGAGCAAAGCAACTTTCCCTATTTCATCATGATTTCCATCACCATAAGAAAACCCCATACTTAAGGTCAAAGGCAGCTGTCTCTGTTTCGCCTCTTCTCTGAAAGCATCGATAACCGAAAATTTATCATTCATCAATCCCTCAAGTACCGTGTAGTCCGTAAATAAATAGAAACGGTCCATACTCACTCGACGGGAGAACATGGCATGCTTCCCAGCAAATTCTGAAACAAAATTGGCTACAAAACTGTTAATATGACTGATATCAGACTCTGATGTTTCATCTTCTAAGTCATCATAGTTGTCAACGGAGACAATCCCAATAACAGGTCTACTCGTAACTAACTCGACAGTCGCTTCGTATTCTCCAGACACATCAAAAAAGTAAAGAACTCCAGATGCCTTGTCCATATGAACCGAATAGCGGGTCTCACCCAAGGTGGCATAAGAACCTGGATTCCCCACAGAAGCCTTGATAATAGTCTGAATTAAGGCTATATCAACCTCTCCCTCTTCATTAGTCAAAATCAATTCAGCGTAAGGATTGAACCATTCAACTTCACCTGACGATAAGTCTAGTTTAATAACTCCGACAGGCATCTGTTCTAACAAGGTTGTCAAACTATCTTCAGCTTGGTGGTTTACATACTGGATTTGTTCTACTTCACTCTTTGAGTAGTAGTCTCTCTGATGGATGAATAGTAAAATATATGAACCCAAAATAAGTAGCAAAAGAAATAGCGTTACCAGTGTATTCGTTACAAAAAAAAGTTGCACAGATAGCACTCCGAACGCCACTATTCCTAATATTAAGGGGAAAATAGGACTTACATAAAATTTTTTCATTCCAAACCTCTTGGCACCCATTATACCATAATAACCACCAAAAAGCGACTTTTTAAAAGTGTAATCAGTAATTCTACAAACTATAAGAAAAAGGAGGTTTACAGCTCAGTAAACCTACCTTTACACATATTGAAATTAAGATTCTTTAACTTCTAACAAACCAATTTCTCCATCTTCACGACGATAAATCACATTGGTTGTTTGATCTTCAACATCCACATAGATAAAGAAATCATGTCCCAACAAATCCATCTGTAGAATAGCTTCTTCCAAATCCATTGGTTTTAAATCAATTTGTTTTGAACGAACAACTCTAGACTGGACAACATTTGTATCTTCCACCAAAGCATCTGTAAATAATTGACTAGTTGCCACCTTATTTTTATTTTTACGCTCGATTTTTGTTTTATTTTTACGAATCTGACGTTCAATTTTATCGGTTACAAGGTCAATTGATCCATACATATCTTGGGATACATCTTCTGCACGAAGAGTAATTGAGCCAAGTGGAATTGTCACTTCCACTTTAGCAGTTTTTTCACGATACACCTTCAAGTTAACTCGAGCATCCAACTCTTGTTCAGCTTGAAAATACTTTTCGATCTTTTCGAGTTTAGAAACTACATAATCACGAATTGCTTCTGTTACTTCTAGGTTTTCACCACGGATACTATATTTAATCATATGAGTACCTTCTTTCTAAACATTTTTGTTTTTCTAATTTCATTATAACGCTTTCATTTTATTTTTGCAAATTTTTTCCTCATCTTACAAGGGAAAATGTTTTTACATCCTCAGCACCTGCCTCTTCCAACAGTTTCTTCACACGATTTATAGTTGTTCCTGTAGTATAAATATCATCTATAAGTAGGATTTTCTTAGGAATGCTGACTCCACTTTTAATAAAGAAAGGAAGTTCTGTCGTCAAGCGTTCTGAGCGACTTTTAGAAGAACTAGCTCTCTCTTCTCTTTTCTCTAATAAATCCAGATACTTGAAACCTGCTGCTTCAACTAAACCTTCAACCTGATTAAATCCTCTGTCAAGCAATCTTTCAGGACTTAGGGGAATTACAACAAATTGATAGTCTTTGTACTTTTTCAACCCCTCACTTAAAAATGAAGCGAAAATTTTTCTTAAAAGGAAGTCTCCATCAAACTTATATCGACTAAAAAAATCTTTCATAGCTTGATTGTAAGTAAAAATCGCTCTATGGGAGACCTCAATTCCCTCTTTACACCAAAATTGACAGTCTTGACACTTTGTTGACAAGCCTGTTTTCATACAATTTGGACAGTTTTCTTCTCCAATCCTCTCAAAAGTAGAGTCACAGTCTGAACAAAGACAAGACTCATCATTCTTCAGAAGTAAGAGACTACTAAAAGTTAAAACAGTCTTCATAGTCTGCCCACATAACAAACACTTCATAAGCCTGCCTCCTTATTCATCTGCTGAATTTCCTTAATTGCCTTCTTGATTGAAACATTTAACCCGTCATGAAAGAAAAGCAAATCTCCTGTCGGTCTATCCATGCTTCGTCCAACTCGTCCACCAATCTGAATCAAACTAGACTTGGTAAACAGACGATGGTTGGCTTCCACTACGAAAACATCCACGAAAGGGAAGGTAACTCCACGTTCCAATATTGTCGTACTAATAAGTATTGTCAGTTCTCCATCTCGAAAAGCTTGTACTTGCTCTAATCGATCTTCTGTTACGGAAGACACAAAACCAATTTTCTCATTTGGAAATTGCTCCTGTAATATTTCCTTTAACTGCTCCCCTTTCTTAATTTCTGATGCAAAAATGAGTAACGGATAAGCTGTCTTTCTCTGTTTCTCAATATAAGTCTTTAACTTTGGTGACAAACGACTCTTATCCAAATAGCGATTAAAATCAGATAACCAAACTGGTTTAGGAATAATCAATGGATTCCCATGGAATCGTCTAGGCAAGCTCAGTCTTTTTAATTCTCCTAAACGGACTTTCCTATCTAATTCATCTGTCGAAGTCGCTGTTAAAAAGATTCTCAGTCCATTTTCCTTTACACTATTCTTGACAGCGTGGTAAAGCGTGGGATTGTCAACATAAGGAAAAGCATCTACTTCATCCACTATCAGCAAATCAAAAGCTTGATAAAACTTCAATAACTGATGGGTCGTCGCAACAACTAATGGTGTTCGAAAATACGGCTCTGATTCTCCGTGTAGAAGGGCTATCTCGCAAGCAAAATCATCTTGCAATCGCTTATATAGCTCCAAACAAACATCTATGCGAGGACTAGCCAAACAAACTGCACCACCCCTATTAATTACCTTAGCCACAACTTGATAAATCATTTCTGTCTTTCCAGCCCCTGTCACCGCATGAACTAAAGTTGGTTCTTGCTTGTCTACTGCTTGAATCAGTCCCTCTGACACCTTCTCTTGAAAAGGAGTTAATTGACCACGCCATTTAAGAACATCCTGTTTAGGAAAATCCTCCTGCGGAAAATAGTATAAAGCTTGATCACTCCTGACTCGCTTCATCAGCAAGCACTCTCGACAATAGTAAGCACCAACGAGCAAATACCATTCCTCTAGAATAATACTATTACAACGTTGACAAAAAAGTTTCCCCTTCTCCTTTCTCATTGCTGGAAGTTTCTCTGCCAACTGACGTTCCTCTTTAGTTAATTCATTCTCAGTAAACAAACGACCGAGATAATTTGGATTTACTTTCATACTTCTTTATTCGTAAAAACCTAGCGCTTTAGATGATTTTTTAGTACAATTAAATCATGGAATTTAGAACAATTAAAGAGGACGGACAAGTCCAAGAAGAAATCAAAAAATCCCGCTTTATCTGTCATGCCAAGCGTGTTTATAGCGAAGATGAGGCTCGTGACTTCATTACTACCATCAAGAAAGAGCACTACAAAGCTACGCATAACTGCTCTGCATTTATTATTGGGGAACGTAGTGAAATTAAACGTACAAGTGATGATGGTGAGCCCAGTGGTACTGCTGGCGTTCCCATGCTAGGGGTACTAGAAAATCACAACCTCACCAATGTCTGTATGGTAGTGACACGCTACTTTGGTGGCATTAAACTAGGCGCTGGAGGACTGATTCGTGCTTACGCTGGCAGTGTTGCCTTAGCTGTCAAAGAAATTGGCATCATTGAAATAAAGGAACAGGCGGGCATTGCTATTCAAATGTCTTACGCTCAGTACCAAGAATATAATAACTTCCTTAAAGAACATAATCTCATGGAGCTGGATACAAACTTTACAGATCAAGTCGATACGATGATTTATGTTGATAAAGAAGAAAAAGAAAATATTAAAGCTTCACTTGTAGAGTTTTTTTATGGAAAAGTCACTTTAACTGATCAAGGTTTACGCGAAGTTGAATTTCCTGTAAACTTAGTGTAAAAAAAGGAGAAAATATGGCATTTGGAAAATTCATTCAAGGACTCGCTGGTAACTTTAACGAGTAAAACAAAGAAACTCTTATCAAAGAATATGGACAATATTTACTAGAAAATGAAGAAATTCAAAGTGGATATAAACTGATTCGTGACTCAATTATATTTACAAATATCCGTATTATCTTTACAGATAAACAAGGCGCTACCGGTCGTAAGATGTCTATTAAATCAATCTTTTTGATGAACATTGTTAACGTTGAAATGGAAACTGCTGGAGCAGGTATAGATGATAGTGAAATTACTATTACTTATTTAGAAAATGTCTTTCTAAAAGCACATAATGAGCATTTTAGTGCTCATAAATTTGAATTCCCTAAGAAAACAGATATCGTTCCACTTTACACCTATTTACTAGAATTAGCTTATCACAATCGCTTGAAAATTAATGGCTTAGACCTGTGATATAAAAAAATCCTATCACTTCGATAGGATTTCTATATTTTACAAATGGTATAGTTAGCGTTATACTAGAAATATCTTATACAAAGAGGTATTCATATGTCTATTTATAACAACATTACTGAATTAATCGGTAAAACTCCGATTGTTAAACTCAACAACATCGTGCCAGAAGGGGCTGCGGACGTCTATGTAAAGCTTGAAGCATTCAACCCTGGTTCTTCTGTAAAAGATCGTATTGCTCTTAGCATGATTGAAAAAGCTGAACAAGACGGTATTCTGAAACCGGGTGCTACCATTGTTGAAGCAACAAGTGGAAACACTGGTATTGGACTTTCATGGGTAGGTGCTGCTAAAGGGTATAAAGTCGTCATCGTTATGCCTGAAACTATGAGTGTGGAACGACGTAAGATTATCCAAGCCTATGGTGCTGAACTCGTCCTCACTCCTGGTAGCGAAGGAATGAAAGGTGCTATTGCCAAGGCCCAAGAAATCGCTGCTGAACGTGATGGTTTCCTTCCTCTTCAGTTTGACAATCCAGCTAATCCAGAAGTACACGAAAGAACAACAGGAGCTGAGATACTAGCTGCTTTCGGTAAAGATGGATTAGATGCCTTTGTTGCTGGAGTTGGTACCGGTGGAACAATTTCTGGTGTTTCCCATGCACTCAAATCAGCAAATTCTAACATTCAAGTTTTTGCAGTAGAAGCAGACGAATCTGCTATTCTATCTGGTGAAAAACCTGGACCACACAAAATTCAAGGTATCTCAGCTGGATTTATTCCTGATACACTGGATACTAAAGCCTATGATGGTATCGTTCGTGTAACATCAGACGATGCTCTCGCACTTGGACGTGAAATTGGTGGAAAAGAAGGCTTCCTTGTTGGTATTTCTTCAGCTGCAGCTATCTATGGAGCCATTGAAGTTGCCAAAAAATTAGGTACAGGTAAGAAAGTTCTTGCTCTAGCACCAGATAACGGCGAACGTTATTTGTCTACAGCACTATATGAATTTGAAGTGTAGTCTCCTAAATACACTTAGCCCTTATTATAGGGCTTTTTATTTATACCTTAAAAATAGGAACATCTCCCTATATGCATCGACTGCATAGAAAAAAGGAAGCAAATTTGCTTCCTTTTAATTATTAATTATTCAAGGCTGCTGCCATTGTAGCTGCAACTTCAGCTTCGAAGTCGTTTGCAGCTTTTTCGATACCTTCACCAACTTCAAAGCGAGCGAACTCAACTACTGAAGCGTTAACTGATTCAAGGTATGCTTCAACTGTCTTGCTGTCATCCATGATGTAAACTTGTGCAAGAAGTGTGTAAGCTTGGTCAACTTTAGTGTTGTCAAGCATGAAGCGATCCATTTTACCTGGGATAATTTTATCCCAGATTTTTTCTGGTTTGCCTTCTGCAGCCAATTCAGCTTTGATATCAGCTTCAGCTTGCGCAATTACTTCATCAGTCAATTGAGCTTTTGACCCATACTTCAAGTGTGGAAGAGCTGGTTTGTTAACCATTGCACGGCTTTCGTTGTCTTGGTCGATAACGTGGTTCAATTGTGCCAACTCATCTTTAACGAATTGCTCATCCAATTCTTTATAAGAAAGAACTGTTGGTTTCATCGCTGCGATGTGCATTGACAATTGTTTAGCAAGTGCTTCGTCTCCACCTTCAACAACTGAAATAACACCGATACGTCCACCGTTATGTTGGTATGCTCCAAAGTGTTGTGCATCTGTTTTTTCAATCAATGCAAAACGACGGAATGAGATTTTTTCTCCGATAGTTGCTGTTGCAGATACGTATGCAGCTTCAAGAGTTTCACCTGAAGGCATTGTCAAAGCAAGAGCTTCTTCATTGTTAGCAGGTTTTCCTTCAGCAATAACTTTAGCTGTAGTATTTACCAATTCAACGAATTGAGCATTTTTAGCAACGAAGTCAGTTTCAGCGTTTACTTCGATAACTGCTGCAACATTACCGTTAACGTAAACACCAGTCAAACCTTCTGCAGCAACACGGTCAGCTTTCTTAGCTGCCTTAGCCATACCTTTTTCACGAAGCAATTCAATCGCTTTTTCGATGTCACCGTCTGTTTCTACAAGCGCTTTTTTAGCGTCCATAACTCCGGCACCAGATTTTTCACGCAACTCTTTTACAAGTTTAGCTGTAATTTCTGCCATTTTGATTCTCCTATATTTTTTAAAAATAGGAGAGCCGGGCTAAGCCCCGCCCTCCTAGGTAATTACTATTTATATGAATTAAGCGTTGTCGCCTTCTACAACTTCAACGATTTCTTCGATTGAATCTGCTTGAGCTTCAGAAGCTGCAAATTCTGCTTCAACTGCTGCTGCATCTTCACCTTGACGTCCTTCGATGATAGCATCAGCCAACTTAGCTGTGATCAATTTAACAGCGCGGATAGCGTCATCGTTAGCTGGGATGATTACATCGATATCATCTGGATCAGTGTTTGTGTCAACCATCGCTACAACTGGGATTCCCAATTTTTTAGCTTCTTTAACAGCAATTTGCTCTTTATGTGGGTCAACTACGTACATAACATCTGGGATACGAGGCATATCTTCGATACCACCCAAGAATTTTTCAAGACGTGCACGTTGTTTATTAAGAAGTGCAACTTCTTTCTTAGGAAGAACTTCGAAAGTTCCATCTTCTTCCATACGTTTGATTTCTTTCAAACGAGCGATACGTTTTTGGATTGTTCCCCAGTTTGTAAGAGTTCCACCCAACCAACGGTGGTTGATGAAGTATTGACCTGAACGTACTGCTTCTTCAGCAACTGCATCAGCTGCTTGTTTCTTAGTACCAACGAACAATACAACTGCATCGTTAGCTGCTGCATCACGCATGAAGTCGTATGCTTGGTCAGCGTATTTTACAGTTTGTTGCAAGTCGATAACGTGGATTCCGTTACGCTCAGTGAAGATGTACTTAGCCATCTTAGGGTTCCAGCGACGAGTTTGGTGACCAAAGTGTACACCAGCCTCAAGAAGTTGTTTCATTGAAATTACTGCCATGAGTATTTCTCCTTTTTGTTTTTTTCCTCTTCTTGACTTCAACTCGCAAAACGACCCAAAGGCAACTGTTTCACAATTCATCAAGAATGAGTATTATCGTTCACACGACAAGTTTCATTTTACCATACTTTTTCAATATTTTCAAGCTGTTTTAGTAGATTTTTAAAGTAAGTTAACTATATAAATCATAAAAGAGACTCGAATAGAGCCTCTTCGTTTCATTCATTAGTTTGGATAGATATATGTTACAAAACCTTCTGAAGTTGTAGTAGGATTGAACCATCCACGTTTATTTCCGATTGTACGATTTCCACCATAGTTTGATTCAGATACTTGGATACTTGTTGATGATGAAACAGCTGTAACTACTGCTACGTGTCCATATCCACCGTCATTCCAACATGCAATCGCGCCAACTTGAGGTGTAGATCCTGTACGGAATCCTGCTGCAGCTGCACTTGTAGCCCACTGTGCTCCATTACCCCAGTAGTCTCCAGCCCAAGGGGCCAAGGTTTTAGCTCCCCATGTACACTCACCAGTTGGATAACTTGAAGCATTTGTACTGTATGTTGGACGATGTTTTACTGATGCAGGTGCGTAACTTGAAGATGATTCAGATGAGCTAGATACTGCTTGAACTTCTGCTGTAAAAGTTGTATTTCCAGAAGCAACGACTGTTTGTTGTTGACTTGCTTGTTTAGCTTTATAAGCAGCTTCTGCTTCTGCAGCTGCTTTAGCTTCCGCTTCCGCTGCTGCTTTTTTCTCAAGTAAACTTGCTTTTTCATCCTCTGCAGTAGCCTTTTCAGCAGCAAGATTCAATTCGGCAGCTTTCAACTCTGCTTGTTTTGTAGTTAATGTTTGAGCATCATCAGCTAGTTTTTGCTGATTTGCAATAACTGTATTGATAGCATCATTATTTGCTACTTGTTTTTCAGAAATAGCTTTTTTATCTGCTTTTTGTTGTTCCAACATCTTGTTGTTTGCAGATACGATCTCACTCATTGCAGCAACACGTGAGATAGCTTCTGTAATTGATTTTGAATTTACAATTGTATTGATGTAGTTAGTTGCAGCTCCATTTGTTTGAGCGCTACGAGCTTGTTTTTGCAATGAATCATTACGAGATACAATATTCTTAGAAAGTTCTGTAATTTCACCCTCAAGCTTTTTAGATTCTGCTTGTAGTCTATCATTTTCAGATTGCAAGTTTGATTGCTCTGTTTGAATAGCAGATACTTGCTCCTGAATTTGATCAACTTGTTTTTGAGCTTCTTGTTGTTGTGCTGTTAAGTTACTAATTTTATTATCTTGAGCAGCAATTTTGTCATCAGTAGTTTCTGCATGCGCAGTTGTTAAAACAGCTACTTGAGAAACCATTACTGTACTTAGTAAAAGTGACGCTAAGATTTTTTTCTTCATATTGCGTAGATACTCCTTCTTTTAAAGACATTACTAGTATACCAAAAAAAGGCCTAATGAATATTACGCCTTTGTTACATTTTTATTTCTTTCTTATAGGTAAAATTTTTCAAAAATAAACTGAAAAATAATCATCCATATAAGATTCAAAATCATTGATGGTACTAAACTATAGACTATAAATAAAGACATACTATCCACAGTTAGACCTACCATTATTGCAAGTATATAAGCTCCCATCTCAAATAGAAAAGTCATGACAATAATTGCCAACATTCTCGTCCAACGATTCAATAAAATAACACTATTAAATTTATGGAGAAATACTCCCAACAAGACGAATAACAGAGTCGCAATCCCGATCAAGTGGAAAAAGTAAATGTCATAAACCAAACCCACTACAAAACAATAAGCTAAATAGAAATACTCTGATACTTCAATCGTCTCAAATAAGAGAAATAAAAACAGAAAATGACTAGCCAACTGTACGTGGGGAAAAAATGAGCCCAGAAGCTGGCTAATATGGGCGTCAATTAGAACAAAGAAAGGAAGCAATAAAAACACTCCAACCCGTTTCAACTGTCTCATTATGAATTCCCCACTAATTCTATCACATCTACATTATGAGTATCTGCACTCAATTTAACAGTTACTTCTCGTGTCAAATAGTCTGTACTATGCGTTGTGGCAACCACTTCACCAACAGGAATATCAGCAACGTTAAAGTTTCCTAATCCCCCCGTTGTCACCTTATCGCCTGTACTAATATCGCTATTGCTATTTAATTGGCTAATTTTAAGAACTTCATTTTCCTTGTCGTAGCCAACAATAATTCCATAAATTGTAGTAGTGCCGTGTTGAATTTTAACAGAAATCTTATCAGCATTTTCCGTATTTGTCAGAAGGTTGACCATGGTAGAGTTCTCCTCTACTTTCGAAACGCTCCCAATCAAACCACCATTTGCAATAGCTAACATGTTCTCAGAAGCCCCTTTTGATTTGCCCGCATCTAGAGTCAATTCCTGTTTCCAAGATACCGGAGAACGCATAATAACATCTGCTGCTAAAGTTTTTGTGGCTTGCAATTTAGACTTCATATCAAGCAATTGGCGCAGTTGCTCATTTTCTGTCTTTAAACTTTCCGCCTCATTCGATTTAACTTCTAACTGGTAAATCTGTTTCTTCAAACTTTCATTTTCATTATATGTTCGTGTCAAATGTGCCAAATCTGATTTAACAGAATCAAACCACTGAAAAGGTTTTTGCACAACCCTATCAACCAATGAGATTTCATCTCCCAATTTTGTCACAATTGCGCTTGAATAAGTCGTCGCTAAGAGAGCTGACACAAGCAGAACAGTGACAAAAACAATAATGACATATTTTGATTTTTTAAAACGGTTCATATTCCTACCTTTATATCAAAAACTGTTACAGTAACTTTTTTATTAATTCCTGAAAGCTACTAAGATTTTAAGAAAAATAAGCAACAACCAAGTACGAGAATAACAAGAATGGTCAGCGTATCCTTTCGAGTCCATTTCAGTTGTCGGTATTGACTTCTGCCTTTTCCCCCCTGATAACCACGCGCTTCCATAGCAATAGCCAAGGAATCCGCACGTTTTAAACTTGTCGCAAAAAGAGGAATCAAAATGGGAATCATAGCCTTCACCTTTTGAACAATACTTCCTTCTCCAAAATCCACTCCACGCGCTTTCTGTGCATTCATAATCCGCGTCGTATCATCCATCAAGGTTGGGACAAAACGCAAACTCATAGACAGCATCAAACCGATTTCATGAACTGGAACTTTCACACGCTTTAAAGGCGCTAACAAAGCTTCGACAGCTGATGCCAAACTTAAGGGCATGGTCGTTAAGGTTAACAAAGTTGAAAAGAAAATAATCAATACAAAGCGACAAAAAATAATTCCAGCTTGTTGCAAAGCATAATCCGTGATTCTCACAAACGAAAACTCAAATAAAACATTCCCATTAGAAATGAAAAATAGTTGAAAAATAGTTGTGAAGGCAATCAAGAAAAACATAGATTTCAAGCCCTGAATAAAGAATGAAAGAGATACTCCTGACAAGGCAATAAATATCCCTGTCGCTATAAAAAGAATTAGATTCGTCAAAGGATTATTAGCCCAAAAAACGATCAAAATCAGTAGCATCATAGCCAGTAATTTACTACGTGGATCCAACCGGTGAACAATCGAATCCCCTGGGATATAACGCCCCAAAATCATACTATCCATTTAGCGACTCCTTGAACTTCTCTATCTTAATCGGTAATCGTTTAAATGACACACCTCTATCAGCCAATCGTTTACAAAATGCTGTAATCTTAGGTACTCCCAGCTGCACTTCTTCCATAAAAACAACATCTTGAAAGACATCACTCGGTTTGCCACCCTTCACTAAACGTCCCTTTTCCATTACATAGACTTGATTCGCATATTCAGCTACATCATCCATCAAATGCGTTACCAAGACGATGGTCATCCCTGACTGGTGGAGTTTTTTGAACAGGGTCATCAACTCTTTTCTCCCCAAGGGATCTAAGCCTGCTGTGGGCTCATCTAAGACTAATATAGCTGGCTCCATGGCAAGTATGCCTGCAATTGCGACACGTCTCATTTGTCCACCTGACAGCTCAAACGGGCTACGATTAAAAAGTGATTCATCAATTCCAACCAGAGCCAGTTTCTCACGCGCAATCTGCTCCGCATCTTCTTCAGAAACTCCAAAATTTTGTGGTCCAAAAGCAACGTCCTTCAAAACTGTTTCTTCAAAGATCTGATTTTCAGCAAACTGAAATACCAAGCCAACCTGTTTTCTAATTTGACGAATATCTTTATTTTTAGAAGTCGAGGTGATTAAGGTATCAAAAACTCGCACACTCCCTTGACTTGGCACCAATAAACCATTTAAGAGTTGTAAAATAGTTGATTTACCACTACCTGTGTGGCCAATTAAAGCCGTATAAGAACCATCTTTAATCGTCAAAGAAACATCCGACAAAGCTGCTGAAGCTAAGGGAGTCCCTTCTTGATATGTAAAACTCACATTTTCTAGAGCAATTCCCATAGCTTATCCTCTAGCTCACTTTCTGTCAAATAATTTTCAGGCAAATCATAGCCATTCTGGCTCAAAGAATATTTTAATTGATTAGCAAAAGGATCGTCTAATCCAATTTGATCCAAATCATTTCGAGAGAAAAGCTCCCTTGGACTACTAGTTGATTCAATTGACCCTTTTTTCATGATCAACACACGATCACTCATGGCAACTTCTTCCAAATCATGTGTAATGGAAATGACCGTCATATCATAGTCTTTCCGAATTCCTTTTACTGTCTCAATCAGTTCTCTACGTCCCTCAGGATCCAACATACTCGTTGCTTCATCTAAGATTAAAATAGCTGGTCTTAGGGCTACAACACCTGCAATAGCCACACGTTGCTTTTGGCCACCTGATAGACGCGCTGGCTCTCTCTTTTTAAAGTCCAACATGCCAACCAAATCCAGAGCTTCTTCCACTCTTTTTTTCATTTCTTGACGAGAAAGGCCCTGATTTTCCAAACCAAAGGCAACATCATCTTCAACAGTCGCTCCAACAAATTGATTATCTGGATTTTGAAAAACCATACCGATTTGACGACGTATATTCCAAACATTTTCCTCAGTCAACCGTTGACCATCAATTACAATCTCTCCAGATTCTACTTCCAGTAAACCATCAATTAAGCGAACCGTCGTTGATTTACCACTACCATTATGCCCTACAATCGAAAGCCATTCTCCACGTTTCACGTGAAACGTAATATCCTTTACATCATAGTATTCCTGACTTTCCTTATAGCGAAAAGAAAGATTTTTTACATCAATTATTGATTTCATTTCGAACCAAATGTCCCTTTAAATACATAGGCACTACCCTTGAAATAATCATAGCCAGAGTAGATAGTGAAAAACAAGGCTACATAAAGTAGAACTTGACCAAGCAAAGTCCAATGTAATAGCAAGAAAAGAATCGCAAACATCTGACTGAAAGTTTTAATTTTTCCAGGCATGGCTGCTGCTAAAACCGTTCCACCAGTTTCAACCAATAAAAGCCTTAAACCTGTCACAGCCAACTCACGACAGATAATCACTGCAACAATCCAAGCCGGAGCCATTCCTAACTCAATCAGCATAATAAAAGCCGACATAACTAGTAGCTTATCCGCCATAGGATCTGCAAATTTACCAAAATTACTAACCACATTCCATTTACGAGCTAAATATCCATCTAAATAGTCTGTAATACTAGCAACAGCAAAGATAATAGCTGCTACCATATGACTCTCTATCGAATTTCCTACTGTTAAAATAAAGATAAAAATAGGTATAAAGAGAATTCGACCTATCGTTAAAAGATTTGGAATTTGTTCTTTTTTCATTCGTTTTTCCTTAATTTTTAGTAAAGGTTACAGTGATTTGTCCAGTCTGAGCTGTTAATTTCGATAAATCAACAGTCTGATTGTCTACTGTTAAGGCAACACCTTTGACAACACCTAAAGTAATGGTCACAGGATTTTTAGTTGAAACGCTTGTTTCCGCACTTTTATTATCCGGTGATAAAGTCACACCACCCTCAAGATCACTTTCTGAAACACTAACCCAACTTCTAGCATCTGACACTGATAATTGCAATTTTGCAGTGTCTTTACTCGTTTTATAAGCAACTTCTACTCGATTTCCTTCACCCGATACCGTTATAGCTGGTTCAGTATTAGAAGAACTACTACTAGTTGAAGATGGAGTTACAGAACTAGTCGAGCTTGTTGCTTGGACTACACTATAACTAGATGAAGATGAACGCTCCGGTTGAGTCTGGATATAGCTCCAAACATAATAAGTCACAAAAATTACAATCGATAGTGCAAAAAGTATAAAATAAAATAAAGGTAAAAATGATGTCTTATTTTTCTTACTGGAACGTCTCCTGCCTGTCAACTCGTCTTCATCAACATCAACTTCCTCATAAGTAATCATGCTCCCAGAATCATAAGCATCTAAGACAATTCGCTCATCTAGCTCAACTGCCCACGCATACTTTCGCAAAAAAGAACGAGTATAAAATGGACTAGGAAGTTGATCAAAATCATCAGCTTCCATTGCCTCCAACATCTCCAACTGAATTTCTGTCTTTTTCTGCAATTCATCTAAACTCAATCCCTGATTGATTCTAGCTAATCGTAAAACCTCACCAATTGTTTTTTTCCTCATACTTGTCATCCCTTCTTTCTAGTGTCTATTTATGATAGGTTACTACGATGGGAATATTGTAAAATCAACTATATCCCCTTCATCTATTAAGTGATGCCCCGCATCAAGGACATCCTCTAAAGTAATCTCCTGTAAAATCTTTGGTAAATCAAAAATTGTCTCACCATGTTCAAAAGCATCATATTGCGTTGCAATAAATTCAAGAGAGTTCATGCCACTGAAAAATTCTCCAAACATCTCTCTTTTGATAATATCTAAATGATCTTCTGTAATATCTAAATCCTTTGTAAAATTACGAATAGCCTTCCTGAATTGATGAGATAAAGCAACTGGCTCTTTCGTATCCATTGTCAACATAACAAAATGAAAACGACTTGTTACTTCAATTTCAAGAGATAAGGAAGCATCTATTTTACCTGATTCATATAATTTTTGAAAACGATCCGAAGTCCAACCAAACATCATTGCAAACAATAATTTTAATAAAATATGATGTCGATAGCAATCCGCCTCAGCAACTTCTCGATTACCTCTAACTCCAATCGCTAGTTTGGGAGAAGATACTTCCATCCTCATACTGTCTGTTTGCTTCACATCTTGCAAAAGCAACTTTTCTCTTGCCACTTCATGAACATTTGAATCTTTCAGTTCTTTTCTTTCAAGATAGTCCTGTACTCGCTCCACATCAAAATTACCAACTAAAAACAGAGACATATTTACAGGTTTGTAAAACCTTGTAAAGTTTTCTTGCAAATTAGTTAGATTGATTTGGGAAATGGATTCCTCACTTCCAACTATATCAGTAGCTAAAGGTGTGCCAGGATACAAATTCGCTAAAGTCGAAAAGAATAAACACGAATCTGGATCATCTTGATACATTTCTCGTTCTTGCTGAATAATATCCTGCTCTCTTAAAATGGAATCTTCAGTAAAATGTGCCGATGTTACCAATTCATCAAGTAAATCTAAATTCTCTAAGAGATAATCCGTCGATGAAAAAAGATAGTTTGTTTTTGTAAAGCTTGTAAATGCATTACTATCTGCACCTAGACTCGTAAAAGCCGACATCAAATCGCTAGAATCTTCTCTCTCAAATAATTTATGTTCAAGAAAATGAGCAATTCCCGCAGGATATTGTTTTACATCTCCGTCAACTTCTGTGACAAGCGTATCTACCGAACCAAACTGTACAGTGACACTTCCGTAAACTTCTTTAAATTCCTTTTTAGGTAGAAGAGCTACTGTCAATCCGTTTGCCAAACGAGTTCGATAAACCATTTCTTTTACAGCTGGATAGTATTTTTCTTCAAAAACAACCTTTGTCATTCTATTCCTTCCATAAAGTAAATTGCCTGTAGCTTCACATTATTAGCTGCTCTACAAATAGCGTCTTTGTCAATTTGTTCAAGCTTTTCAATCCAACTTTTAAAGTCTGCTGAAGATTTTCCAAGTAAAGCATTTTGATAAGCACGTTCAATCAATGAACCTTGATTATCTTGAGAAAGCAACAAAGACCGACGAATCATTTCCTTGGTCTGCTCTAACTCAAAGTCTGTAAAATAACCTTTTTTTAAATCAAGCAGTTGATTATTCATCATTTTTCGAGCCTGATTCCGATTTTCTCGATCAATACCAGCATACATCCTTAAAAATCCACTAAATAAATCAAGCTGACTTGAAATGGTATAAGCTAATCCAGCATTTTCACGGACATTTGTAAAGAGCTTAGAATGAGCAAATCCACCCAGTAAACCATTCATTACAATCATGGATAAATGTTGCTCATCACCATATTCAGCAGAGCAATGATAGCCCAACTCTAAAATAGACTGTCCCACATTTTTCCGAACCATGCCTTCCTGAAGGATATTGGAATAAGGTTGACAATACTGAACCTTAATATCACCTTCTCGACCTTTAAAACCAAATGATTCTAATACATTTTGAATTTCAACCTCATTAAAATCACCTAGGAAAAAGAAATCTATTCGATCATTGGCCAAAAATTCTTGGAAACAAGAATAAGAACTTTGTGGAGTTTCCACTAAAATACGATTTCGCAAATCACTGTATTCCAATTGGAGACGTTCATCCTGAAAAAATAATTTGTCTAATTCTTTATGTGAAAAATAAAAAGAATCATCCATATCAGCTGCTAAACTTGCTAGCAATTGCTTTTTCTCAATTTCAAATAAGGCTGGATCAAATCCATTATCAACTACTACGGGTGAAAAAAGAGTTTCTTTTACTAGCTCCAAAACCTGAGCAGTTAGCACATTTTTCCTACTTAAAAACTCATCACGAACATAAGTAAATGTCAATTCTACAATGTGACTTTGCCCTCTTCTAAAACAATTGGTTGACATATCTGTACCATATAGACTGGCCAAGTATCTTCTCAAAGCTTGAGAAGTGGGGGACATCTGGTTGGCCGTTTCTAGCATACTCGCACTCAACATGCGACCTGCAATCGTATCAAGAGATAATGGAGCGGTAAAACGCACGGTGATTTTGTTCGTTTTAAACTTCTTTGATTGGATAAAATGTGTTGAAATTCCATGCACTAACTCCATGATTCACCTCCTTATATACAGACTTCTATTATATCACGAAAACCTGAAATTTTCTTGTTCCCTGTAATACTTTTGAAATAAAAATCGCTTACATTTCTCCCTGTTTCTATCACCATTTTTAGGAAAATATGGTATAATACCAAAGATTGAGGTGAATTATGGAATACAAATTATTTGAAGAATTTATTACCCTCCAAGCACTGCTCAAAGAACTTGGAATTACACATAGCGGAGGAGCTATCAAATCCTTTCTCTCTGAACATTCTGTTTACTTTAATGGGGAGTTAGAAAGTCGTCGTGGTAAAAAACTTCGTATTGGTGATAAAGTTGACATCCCTGACATGAATATTGACATCTTGTTGACACAACCTACTTCTGAAGAACAAGATGAATACCAAGCTGATAAAGTTGAAAAAGAACGGATCACTAAACTTGTAAAGGAGATGAATAAGGGAGTTAAAAAAGACAAATCGAAACCTACTTCAGCACCTAAAAACAAACAAGCTCCGCGATTCCCTGGTAGATAATCATGTGGCTACAAAACCTATCTCTCAAGACTTTTCGTAACTACAAAGAAACGAAAATAGACTTTAATCCTAAATTGAATGTCTTTTTAGGACGCAATGCACAAGGAAAAACAAATATGCTAGAGGCTATCTATTTTTTAGCCTTAACGCGTAGTCATCGAACTCGAACAGATAAAAATCTCATTCATTTTGATGAGGAACAACTTCATCTTTCAGGTCTCGTTCAGAAAAAAACTGGATCCATCCCCCTAGAAATCGAACTAACACAAAAAGGACGTGTAACCAAAGTTAATCATTTAAAACAGGCACGCCTTTCAGATTATGTAGGACACATGAATGTTGTTTTATTTGCTCCTGAAGATTTACAACTAATTAAAGGAGCACCTTCGGTTCGAAGAAAATTCATTGATATGGAACTTGGACAAATCAAGCCAATCTATTTATCTGACTTAACCAATTATAATCACATCCTAAAACAAAGAAACACTTATCTAAAATCAGCTCAAAAAATAGATGAAACCTTCCTTTCAGTATTGGATGATCAGCTAGTTGATTATGGATGTCGTGTAATGAATCACCGCTTAGATTTCATAAAAAAACTAGAATCATTTGGGCGTAAGAAACATTTTGAACTCTCTAATCAGATTGAAGAGTTGTCAATATCCTATCAATCTTCTGTCAAGTTAACTGACAAAGAAGACTTATCCGAATCTTTCAAAATTGCTTTAGAAAAAAGTAGATCCAGAGATTTATTTAAAAAGAATACTGGTGTCGGTCCTCATCGAGATGACATTTCTTTTTATATAAATGGGATGGACGCTAGTTTTGGGAGTCAAGGCCAACATCGTAGTCTCGTCCTTTCTATAAAATTAGCAGAAATCGAGTTAATGGAAAGTATTACTACAGAATCTCCAATATTACTACTTGACGATGTTATGAGCGAGCTTGACAACACTAGACAACTAAAATTATTAGAAACGATTTCTCAGTCAATCCAAACCTTTATCACAACAACAAGCTTAGACCATCTTCAAAATCTACCAGAAAATCTAAGCATCTTCACTATTCAGAGTGGTAAAGTTACTGTAAACGAAAATTGACAATATTGTAAAAGAACTCCTGTTTTCACGGGAGTTCTTTTTATTTCTTTTACATAGAATAATTTGGCGCCTCATTAGTAATTTGTACATCATGAGGATGGCTTTCTTTCAAACCAGCACCAGACATTTCAATAAATTGAGCATTATCATGCAACTCTTTAAGGTTAGCTGCACCACAATAACCCATACCAGAACGGATACCACCAATCATTTGGAAGACGATATCAGCTGCCGCTCCTTTATAAGCAACACGACCTTCAATTCCTTCTGGAACAAGTTTATTTGCTTCATTGACAGAACCTTGGAAGTAACGATCGCTTGAACCTTTCTTCATTGCTGCGATTGATCCCATACCACGGTAAGTCTTGAATTTACGTCCTTGGAAGATTTCAGTTTCACCTGGAGCTTCATCAGTTCCAGCAAACATTGATCCAAGCATAACTGCATTTCCACCTGCAGCAAGGGCTTTTACAATATCTCCAGAATACTTAATTCCACCGTCAGCAATAATCGTTTTTCCATATTCACGCGCAACAGCTGCAGCATCATAGATAGCTGTTACTTGTGGAACACCAACACCAGCAATCACACGAGTAGTACAGATAGAACCTGGTCCAATACCAACCTTGACAACGTCTACACCTGCTTCGTAAAGTGCGCGCGCTCCCTCAGCAGTAGCAATATTTCCAGCAATCAAAGTACGATCTGGGAAGTGAGCACGAATCTCAGCAATTTTACGCAAGACACCTGCAGAATGACCATGTGCAGTATCAATAACAATCGCATCCGCTCCTGCCTCAAAAAGAGCCTCTGCACGTTCAAATGTATCTGAAGTAACACCTACTGCACCTGCAACTAGAAGACGACCAAACTCATCTTTAGCAGCATTTGGAAACTCAATAACTTTTTCAATATCTTTGATAGTAATCAAACCAGAAAGGCGACCTTCTTCATCTACCAAAGGAAGCTTTTCAATACGGTGTTCTTGAAGAATACTCTCAGCTGTTGTAAGATCTGTACCCACAGGAGCAGTCACAAGATTTTCACTGGTCATATGATTGGAGATTGGTTGGTTATAGTCTGAAATAAAACGAAGATCTCGGTTTGTCAAAATACCAACCAATTTACGATTTTCAAGTGTTTCAACAACTGGAACACCACTGATGCGGTAACGACCCATAAGCTCATCTGCTTCAGCAATTGTATGTTCAGGCGTCAAGAAGAAGGGATCAATAATAACTCCATTTTCAGAACGTTTTACCTTACGAACCTCGTCTGCTTGTTGAGCAATTGACATGTTTTTATGGATAACTCCGAGACCGCCTGCACGAGCAATAGCAATGGCCATTTGACTCTCTGTAACTGTGTCCATGGCAGCGGTAATAATTGGGATATTTAAAGTCAGATTATCTGCCAATTTAGTTGTTAAATCTGCATCGTTAGGCAACACATGACTTTCAGCTGGAATAAGCAATACATCATCAAAGGTAAAACCTTTTTTCAAAAATTTAGTGTCCCAATTAGACATTCGAAGTTTCCTCTTTTCTTTCTTTTTGAGCTTGACTCTTTTTATATTGTATCTATCATACCATTCTATAAAAATTTGTCAAATGTTACAGGGGTAAATAAAAAACTATCTTTTCTTTGAGATAGAAATGATAGTTTCTTGTAAAATAAACCTAGTTAAAATAATGAAGTCCCATTGCTCCTTTTACCTCAGATAGGGTTTGACCTGCAACTTCACGCGCTCTTTCACTACCTTTTTGAAGCATATTATAAACTTCTCCCATATCCTTAGCAAATTCGATACGTCGCTCACGAATAGGACCAAGTTCACGCTCTAATATTTCAAGTAGATAACGCTTGGTCTTCACATCACCAAGACCACCTCGTTGATAATGTTCTTTCATGTCAGCAATTTCTTGAGCATCTTCTGGACGACCAAAAACATCTAGATAATGGAAAACCATATTTCCTTCGATCTTACCTGGATCCTCAACGCGAATATGATCTGGATCTGTATACATACTCATTACTTTTTTACGCAAAGTATCAGCATCATCAGCTAAATAAATACCGTTATTAAGTGATTTAGACATTTTAGCATTTCCATCTAAACCAGGCAAACGCCCTGCTCTCTCATTTTCTGGATAAATACCTTCCGGTTCTACCAAGACATCACAGTTATATGCATTGTTAAAAGAACGAACAATCTCGCGAGTTTGCTCAATCATTGGTTTCTGATCTGTCCCAACAGGAACATAATTAGCTTTGAAAGCAGTAATGTCAGCTGCTTGAGCGATTGGATAGACCAAGAATCCTGTAGGAATACTTTCCCCAAATCCTTTTTGAGCAATCTCTGTCTTGACAGTTGGATTTCGCTCTAGACGTGCTAATGAAACCAGATTCATATAGTACATAGATAGTTCAGCCAGCTCTGGAATCTGGCTTTGAATAAAGATAGTCGATTTCCTTGGATCCAATCCAACTGCAAGGTAATCCAAAGCCACATTTCCGATAGACTCTACAATGGTTTGAGGATTTTTGGCGTGATCTGTCAAGGCTTGTTGGTCAGCCAAGAACACAAACATGTCATACTTATCCTCTTCCTGTAATAATACTCGATTTTTGAGACTTCCAACATAATGTCCAATATGCAATTTTCCTGTTGGACGATCTCCTGTTAAAATAATGGGTTTAGTCATTTTGTTCTCCTTCGATATAGTCCCTTCAATTATAGCATTTTTTTAATGAAATAACCGTAATTTATCAAAATAAATCAGCCTTGCTATTCACGGTTTTGTGTAAAGTGTGCTGTAAATATAATTTACACAAAATTGACAGATAAAAATTTGAATATTTCCGTATTTTCTAGTAGAATAAATGTATTACACATATAGGAGAAAAACATTGCTTACAGTATCTGATGTTTCACTACGTTTTAGTGATCGCAAACTTTTTGATGATGTCAATATCAAATTTACAGAAGGAAATACTTATGGATTAATCGGTGCTAATGGTGCCGGAAAATCAACCTTTTTAAAAATTTTAGCTGGAGATATCGAACCTACTACTGGTCACATCTCTCTTGGTCCAGATGAACGTCTCTCTGTTCTTCGTCAAAATCACTTTGACTATGAAGATGAACGTGCCATTGATGTCGTTATCATGGGAAATGAAAAACTTTATAGCATCATGAAAGAGAAAGATGCCATCTACATGAAGGAAGATTTCTCAGATGAGGATGGAGTGCGTGCAGCCGAACTCGAAGGTGAATTTGCTGAACTTGGAGGTTGGGAAGCAGAAAGTGAAGCCTCTCAACTCCTTCAAAACCTAAACATTCCAGAAGAATTGCACTATCAAAACATGAGCGAATTGGCCAACGGTGAAAAAGTAAAAGTTCTCCTTGCCAAAGCACTTTTTGGTAAACCAGATGTGCTTCTATTGGACGAGCCTACCAACGGTTTGGACATCCAATCGATTACTTGGTTAGAAGACTTCTTGATTGACTTTGATAACACAGTTATCGTAGTATCCCACGACCGTCACTTCTTAAACAAAGTATGTACTCACATGGCCGACCTTGACTTTGGAAAAATCAAACTCTATGTCGGAAACTATGACTTCTGGAAGGAATCTTCTGAACTCGCTGCTAAATTGCTAGCAGACCGTAATGCCAAAGCAGAAGAAAAAATTAAACAATTGCAAGAGTTCGTTGCTCGTTTCTCTGCCAATGCTTCTAAATCAAGACAAGCAACATCACGTAAGAAAATGCTTGATAAGATTGAACTAGAAGAAATTGTTCCATCTAGTCGTAAATATCCATTTATCAACTTTAAAGCGGAACGTGAAATTGGTAATGATCTCTTGACAGTAGAAAATCTAACTGTAAAGATTGATGGTGAGACTATTTTAGATAATATCAGCTTTATCTTGCGTCCAGGTGATAAGACCGCTCTTATTGGACAAAATGATATCCAAACGACTGCATTAATTCGTGCAATCATGGGAGATATTGACTATGAAGGAACTGTCAAGTGGGGAGTTACAACTAGTCAATCTTACCTGCCAAAAGACAATTCAGCTGATTTTGCAGGGGGAGAATCAATTCTTGACTGGTTGCGTCAATTCGCAAGTAAAGAAGAAGATGACAATACTTTCCTACGCGGTTTCCTTGGTCGTATGCTCTTCTCTGGAGATGAGGTTAACAAACCTGTCAACGTCTTGTCAGGGGGAGAAAAAGTTCGTGTCATGCTTTCAAAACTAATGCTCTTGAAGTCAAATGTGCTTGTACTTGATGATCCAACCAATCACTTGGACTTGGAATCTATCTCAAGCTTGAATGACGGATTGAAAAACTTTAAAGAATCAATCATCTTTGCCAGTCATGACCACGAGTTTATTCAAACTTTGGCTAACCATATCATTGTCTTATCTAAAAATGGCGTCATCGATCGTATCGATGAAACCTATGATGAATTCCTAGAAAATGCAGAAGTACAAGCAAAAGTTAAAGAACTTTGGAAAGACTAAATAAAACTTCAAAACTCAGTTGGGTTAACCAGCTGAGTTTTCTAACATTTTATGAGGTAACATGAAATTATTTTTTAAAACATATTGGACCTATTTTGTTTCTTTCATCATTCCCATAATCATTATGATAGGAGTATATCTATCTCAAGGTATCTACTGGAATAGCGACAACTCTCCTCTATTAGGAGATGGCTTTCATCAATACGTTATTTTTGATGTAGCTTTACAGAATATCCTACATGGAAATGGTAGTCTGTTTTACACCTTTACAAGTGGCCTAGGACTAAACTTCTATGCCCTATCTAGTTATTACTTGGGTAGTTTCCTTTCACCACTAGTTTACTTTTTTGATCTAACGAATATGCCAGATGCTGTCTATCTGACAACTCTGTTAAAATTTGGATTGATTGGTCTGTCAACCTTCTTTAGTTTGAATAAATTATTTCAATCTATCCCTCAGACTTTAAAACTAGCCTTATCTACTTCCTATGCTCTGATGAGTTTTACTGTCAGTCAATTAGAGATAAAAACCTGGCTAGACGTTTTTATCTTGATTCCTTTAATTATAACTGGTTTACATCTACTGATAACTGAAAAGAAATTCCCATTATACTTTACAAGTCTGTCAATCTTATTTATCCAAAACTATTATTTTGGCTATATGACAGCATTGTTTCTTTTTTTCTGGTATCTCTGTCAAATTTCTTGGGACTTTAAAACTCGAAAATCATCTTTTCTTGATTTTGTTGTCACCTCCTTTTTAGCTGGTATGGCTAGTTTGATTATGACTCTTCCCACTCTGTTTGATTTACAGAAACATGGGGAAAAATTAACTAAAGTTACAAAGTTTCAAACTGAAAGTAGCTGGTATCTTGATCTCTTTGCTAAGCAATTCATTGGTTCCTTTGACACAACAAAGTATGGGGCCATCCCAATGATTTTTGTTGGACTACTTCCCTTTATTTTGACCATTTTATTTTTTACGCTGAAATCTATTAAGTTTCACGTGAAACTTATCTATGCAATCTTCTTTACATTTCTAATTGCAAGCTTTTATATAGAAGCGCTTGATTTATTTTGGCAAGGCATGCATACTCCAAACATGTTTTTACATCGCTATGCTTGGATTTTCTCTACCTTGTTAATTTACACAGCAGCGGAAGTCTTAAATCTTCTGAAAGAAATTAAAATCTGGAACTTTTTAGTTTCGCTTTTTCTTGTAGTAACAGGATTTTTAGCTACCATCTATCTAAAATCACATTATTCTTTTTTAACAGATTTAAATATTCTGCTTACTCTTGAATTTTTGGTTGTCTATTCGCTTTTACTCCTTGCAGTTATCAAAAAGTTTATCTCTGTAAATCTATTTGCCATTCTAATCTCTTTATTTATAATGGTTGAAATGAGTTTAAATGCTTCATCTCAAATGGACGGAATTGCTAAGGAATGGGGTTTTGCTTCTCGAAGTGCATATAATCGAGATATCCCAGCTATGGAATCTTTCTCAACATATATTGGAAATCAATTTACTCGTACTGAAAAACTACAAACTCAGACAGGAAATGACAGTATGAAATTCAACTACAATGGAATATCTCAATTTTCATCTGTTCGAAATCGTTCAGCAAGCTCTACTTTGGATAAACTTGGGTTTAAATCCTCTGGGACTAATCTCAATCTACGCTATGCAAATAATAGTATTTTGGCTGATAGTTTATTTGGCATCCAGTACAATATCTCAGACAGTCCTATTGATAAGTATGGTTTTAAAGATATCTATCAAAAAGATAATCTTACCCTATATGAAAATCAATTCTCTCTTCCGATTGCCTTTGCTAGTCAATCTGTTTACAATGATGTCAAGTTCAATGAACACACTTTGGATAATCAATCCTCGTTTTTAAATCAACTTGCTAACGTCGATTTTGATTATTTTTCTCCAATCCCTTATGACAAAACAGAAAATACTAATGATTTGATTAGTGTTACAAGTTCTTCAAATGAGGATGCAGCAATCCAGTATCAAATTGAAGTACCAGAAAACAGCCAAATTTATCTTTCTTTCACAAACCTTCACTTTTCTAATGACAAACAAAAGAAGGTTGACATCCTTGTAAATGGTGAAAAAAAGACTTTTACAACTGATAATGCATTCTCCTTCTTTAATCTAGGCTATACAAAAGAGAAAAAAACTTTCAATATCAATGTTAGTTTCCCTGGAAATTCACAAGTATCATTTGAATCTCCTACCTTCTATCGTTTAGATACCAAAACTTTCACCGAGGCAATTCAAAAAATTAAAGAACAACCTGTCACAGTATCAACTTCTAAAAACAAGGTCTTTGCTACATATGATGTCAAACAAGATACGTCCATTTTCTTCACCATTCCTTATGACAAAGGCTGGTCTGCCTACCAAGATGGTAAGAAAATAGAAATTAAACAAGCTCAAACTGGTTTTATGAAAGTTGATATTCCTAAAGGGAAAGGAACTATTACACTTTCCTTTATTCCCAATGGTTTTATTACTGGATCAATCTGTTCCTTTACTTCACTTTTACTATTTGGAATTTATAATCACAAACGAAAGACATCTAATACATAAAAAAATCGACCAATTGGTCGATTTTTTTAATATTCTTCCATTTTCTTAGGTTGATAGGCTAGCATACCTAAACCAGTAAATAGAGCTAGTATGACAGCTAGGAAAATGGCTTGCTGATGAATATTTCCTGTCATAGAGATTGTTTGTCGTAATCCAGAAACTGAGTAACTCATTGGTAACCAGGGATTAAGAGCTCTAAAGAAATCATTTGTCAAAGCAAGTGGATAAGTACCGGCACTTGATGCCAACTGTAATAAAAGCAAGATAAGAGAGAAGAAAGCTCCTATACGGCTATTCCATGTTGTTAAAGCGGTCACCATGGACATGAATACTAAACTTGTTAGGATAATGAGAATAAATGTTCTCATTTCATGATTAGCAGTTAAACCAATAAGATGAACTCCTCCATATACCAAAATCCCTGCTAAAACAGCTATAATACCATTTATTTCAGCTCGAGATTTCAACCAAGCCCAACGGCTCTCTGGATGACGTCCTGAAGGCAACTTCGCAAAAATCATATTCGTTGATATTGCTGCAACAAAAAGAGCAACTGATATCATATACGGAGCCATTGCAATTCCATTTACAGGAACTTGATCATTGTCTGTTTTTGAAAGATTGAGTGGATTTGACAAAATCTCTGCATTTTGAGATTCCGTAGATGCCGATTTGAGTTGATCACTAGCATTACTTAGTCCTTGTCCTAAAGAAGCAACTCCTGTCTGTAAATCTTCCAATCCAGAAGTTAACTTTGTTCCACCTTCTGCAAGTTTCCCAGCTCCATCTGCCAATTTATTAGCTCCATTCTCTAATTGAGAAGTACCTGAAAGTAACTGACTGGATTTGTCTGCTAATTGACCTGATCCTGATTGTAATTTATCAAATCCTGCTATTAATTCTTGACTCTTTTGATTCAATTGGTTGGACCCAGTTGATAATTTTTCAATACCAGATACTAATTCTGGAGTTTTTTCAACTAATTGACCAACTCCTGCTGTCAAGCTAGAAGATTTTTGTGTCAAGGTATTTGAGCCTGAAACTAGTTGATCCAAACTACCTGTCAAGGTGGAATTTTTTTCACTTAGTTGACTTGCGCCCTGAGAAACTTTATCAACACCTGCAGTATATGCATTTACACCTGATGCAATCGACTGACTGGCAGGAACTAATTTACTCGTCACTGCTCCCTGTATTTCTGTTAATCCACTTGACAATCCTGTCAAAGAAGTAGAAGCAATAGGTAATACTTGATTAGCTTGATTTTTTAATGTTGAAAGATTAGAAGATTGATTTTGTAAGTTTTCTAATCCTCCCTGTAAACCTTGTACTAAAGCTATAATTGACTGAGCCGATTGAATACTATCAGTCGAATTTTGAGATACAGAAGCACTTATCTCAGCTTGTTGCTCACTTGTCAATGATTGATAAGCTGCTGTTGATTGAATATTGGCTAATGTAGTTGCTTTTTCAGACTGAGCACTTGCTAACATTTGATTAGAAAGAGAAACTATACTTGATAAAACAGAAGATAATTGTTTTGTATCTCCAACATCAATATTTTGAATAGCTTGATTTAACTGATTTAGACCAGAAGATAATTGATTAATTTGATCTTTTTGCCCAGATGAAGCATCTAACTTACTAGAAAGTTGTTGAATCCCTTCACTTAATTGCTCCACACCCATTCGAAGTGTAGCTGATTGACTAGATAACTGATTCGCACCTGTTGCAAGATTTCCCACTCCATTTGTATAGGCACTAACACCAGATGAAAATTGGTTAAGACCAGTATTGAGCTGAGAAACACCGCCAGTATAGGCCGCTACACCAGTATATAATTGATTGATTCCTCCTACTAATTCAGGACTTTTAGAAGCTAATTGACCTAATCCGCTATCTAATTTACTCACTGCACCAGTATATGTAACCAAACCACTATTAAAAGTCCCTAAGCCAAGATGAAGTTGTTCAACACCAGAAACATAAGCAGATAATCCTTTAGTAAACTGCTCCGTTCCATTTGAAAATGTTAAACTTGAATCTGCTAAAGAGTGTAGGTTAGTAGTTAATGTTTTACTTCCTGTCACTAACTGATTCGCTCCATCAGTTAATTTTTCACTACCAGAAGCTGCTTGACTCATACCATCTTTTAATTCGACCATCTTGTTAAATAAGGCTTTAGTATAGGTCTCGGTTACATTGGTAGACACATTCTGCTTTAATTGTGTCATCGCAGAATCACTCATCTTGCTGGCAATAAAACTATGACCACTTGAAGTCTGATAATCGATTTGCATTTGCTCTGGATGATCCGTTAAAATCGAAGCTGCTTTTTCAGATAAATCACTTGGTAAAGTCACTACCATATAGTAATTGCCATCTTCCAATCCCTTCTTTCCTTCATCTTCATCTACAAAATGAAAATCCAAGGTTTTATTTTCTTTTAAATTGGACACCATGTCTTTTCCTATAGACATGCTATTACCATTATAGGAAGCCTCTTTATCATGATTGACGACTGCCACAGGTAAGTCAGACAATTGCCCATATGGATCCCACATTGATGACAAAAATATGATATTGTACAGAGCTGGAATAAGAGAAATCCCTATCATGACAATAATAAAGGTTGGTTTTTTAAAAATTGCTTTCCATTCTTTAAACATAGCTTCTCCTTTTTTAAACATATTGTCTAAAATTTTGATATAATAGATTATACATTAAAAAATCTAAATTACAAGATAAAAAATCCATTTTTAGACAGATAGTCTAATTTGTTTACAAGGAGGAAATATGCAAGAAAGTAATAAACGCTTAAAAACAAAGAGAACTATTGAAAATGCTATGGTACAATTACTGATGGAACAGCCATTTGATCAAATTTCTACTGTCAAGTTAGCAGAAAAAGCCGGAATTAGTCGTTCCAGCTTCTATACTCACTATAAGGATAAGTATGATATGATTGAGCACTATCAAAGCAAGCTATTCCATACATTTGAATATATTTTTCAAAAACATGTTCATAACAAAAGAGATGCTATTTTAGAAGTCTTTGAATATCTAGAGTCAGAACCACTTCTGGCTGCCCTTCTTTCTGAAAATGGGACTAAAGAAATCCAAAATTTCTTACGAAATAAACTTCATATCATGCTCAGTACGGATTTACAAAAGCAATTTATGCAACTAAATCTAAATACCATTGAATTAGAATATAGTAGCATCTATCTAACTCACGCACTTTTTGGTGTCTGTCAAACTTGGATTGCACATGGAAAAAAAGAAAGTCCTCAAGAAATAACAGACTTCCTTATGAAGATGCTTGGTGATACAAATTGATACAAAAAGAGGAACACAACTGTGTTCCCTTTTATCTATACTCCGCCAGTAGGACTCGAACCTACGACATCATGATTAACAGTCATGCGCTACTACCAACTGAGCTATGGCGGATAAAATAGTCCGTACGGGATTCGAACCCGTGTTACCGCCGTGAAAAGGCGGTGTCTTAACCCCTTGACCAACGGACCTTCTATCTGTAGCAGATATAACCATTATATCAATTTCTTGCTAATTGTCAATTACTTTTGAGATTTTTTCTCCAGAATATCTTTCAATTTTCTAATTTTTAATCTTGAAATAGGACAACGATGGTCTTCATAGAAAACAATTTCTAGATTTTTTCGATCAATTTCTCTGATATTTCCTATATTTACCAAAAATGACTTATGAGGAGAATAAAATCGCTGAGTATGTTTGTCCTTTTCCTGAATATCTGTCATGGTACCGTAAAACTCTTTGGCAAAATTCTTACCAATAATGCGCAATTTATGAGAAACTCCTGTCGTTTCAATATACAAAATATCATGGTAAGGAATTTTTAAATCATTTCCCTTGTAATTGTAGTCAAAATAATCTACCACATCTTCATTTTCAAGTAACATACTCTTCGTGTAGAAGATATTTTGCTCAATTCTCTTCTTAAATAACTCATCATTAATATCCTTATCAACAAAATCTAAGGCTGATACCTGGTATTTATAGGTTAGAGTCGCAAACTCTGATCGACTGGTGATAAAGACGATAATAGCATAAGGATTGTGATGACGAATAAACTGAGCAACTTCAAACCCTTTTTTCTCAATTCCATGAATATCAATATCTAGAAAATAAAGCTGGTTTACTTCGTCGTTTTCAATATATTCCTTGAACTCACGAACTTTTCCTGTTGTCTTGTATGATATTGGAATATTCGATTCTTTCGAAATTTCATCCAATATTCTCTCTAGTCTCACTTGATGTTCAATAACATCTTCTAAAATTAACACTTTCATTCAAATTCCCTCTTAAATCTAATGATTTGTCTAAATGTACTACCTTCCATCTCTGTTTCTAAAATAATATTGTTGTACTTATCTAGTAGTTCTTTCACATTATTTAATCCTACTCCGCGATTTCTTCCCTTAGTGGAGAATCCTAAGGCAAATAGATCTCCTGAAGGAGTCATCGTCATTTTACATGAATTCTGAATCACAATAACTGTTTCAGTTTCCATCTTAATAACTGCTACTTCCATCTGCTTTTTATAACTATCAGCCGATCCTTCGACAGCATTGTTCAATAAAACACTCATGATACGAACCAAATCCAGCAGGTCTATTGGTAGTCTAGTAATTATATCTTTTACTTCCAGTGTAAACTCTACACCATTATTTCGAGCATAGACAATTGACTGAGCAACCAAACTTCGTAAAGCTGAATCTTCTATGTTGTTCAAATCAAAGTAAGTGTACTTATCTGAACGCAGTTTATGATTGGCTTTGACCAAAACTTCATTGTAAACTCTGTCAATTTCCTGTAAATTACCACTGTCAATTGCCATCTGCATGCTGACAAGCATCCCAGCATAATCATGTCGAAAACCACGGATTTCATTATACAGTTCAACAATTTCATCTGTATAATTCTGTAAATGTTTCTGTTCAAATTTCTTCTGCTTCAAAGCAATCTCTTTCTCCATTTGAACTTTATGCGAATTCATTGCAAAGAAGGTCAAAAGGAGAGAAATAAAGACGATAGATGATAAAATACTTCCAAAACTATTTAAATGTTTAATCGTACTTACCATATCTGAAACGAAAGATGCAACATGTAGCAGTAGTAAAGCAAAAAATACTTTTTTCAAGAAAAGATAAAGGTAATCCTTATCAAAATAGTTCAGTTCCAAGTGGAAATAATGAATGATTTTTAAGACAACAAAATAGGTCAACACCGTTACAACGAAAAAGAATGGGTCATGATATTGTAAAACAAAATTGTCTCCTGTTATAGAGGAGAAAGTTACGGACAGAAAATTATGAGTGCTCTCATATAAAAGAGATAGTAGTAAACTTAGAAATAGTCCTCTATCCCTCTCATACTGTTTAATCCATCGAAAATAGGAATATAAGCCCAAAGGAAATAAAAATGTTGCAATCCCTAAACCATCTAAATTTAGAAGATAGAAGGGAAAATCAAATACTATTTCTGTTAGTAATGTATAAGCACCAAAAACGAATAATTCTTTTCTATTTATTTTACCTTTACAAATTAAACGGTAACTGTGACTAATAATTAAAAAATATAATATAAAATCTACTACAAAGAAAAAATCCATTCTGCTACTCCTTTATCTTCTTCTAAAGAAATTAAAGAGATTAAAGGACTTGTCATTCATTTTCCTCATCTCCCCACCTTTAATCTTTTGCAAGTCTTTTTCCTTCAAGGCTACAAACTGTTCCAATTTAACTGTGTTTTTCATAATAAAATCTCCTCAAATGTGTTTTTTCCTGTAAGCTAACTTACAAAAACTATTATACAAAATGGAATTTCGTTTTAGATAAAATTCTCTCAACTGTCATTTTTTTCTCCCCAAGTGTACTTTTTTAAGAAAAAAGCCGGGAAAATTCCCAGCTTTGCTACTATATTGATCCCAGCAGGATTCGAACCTGCGACCGTTCGCTTAGAAGGCGAATGCTCTATCCAGCTGAGCTATGAGACCTAATACAGCTATTCTACCAAAAATTCAATTGAAAGTCAATTTTCTATTTATGATAGGGCGAGCCCTGCTGTATTGTAAAAGCTCGATAGATTTGTTCAACAAGGACTAGTCTCATTAACTGATGGGGCAAGGTTAAACGACCAAAACTAACAGAGAGATTGGCTCTCTTTTTTACATCCTGTGCTAATCCCAGACTCCCTCCAATAATAAAAGTAAGAGTAGAAAATCCTTTTATAGAAGCTTCTTCTAAATGCTTACTAAATTCTTCTGAGGAGAAAGTTTTCCCTTCAATAGCTAACGCAATCACAAAATCACGGTCAGCAACTTTTGATAAAATTCTCTGACCTTCTATTTCTAAAATCTTTTGATTTTCTGATTCACTGGCCTTATCTGGTGTTTTTTCATCTGCCAGCTCAATCATTTCAAGCTTAGCAAATCGAGAAATTCGTTTTGAATACTCTGCAATACCATCTTTTAAATACTTTTCTTTCAGTTTCCCAACTGATACAACTTTAATTTTCATGACTCTATTCTAACATATTCTCTATTTTTTCACATCTTATTCACAAAATAAAATGTTAATTTTAGCCGAGAAAACCACAGATTTTTGAAAGTTATCCACAATCTGTGAAAAACTTTTGTTTTTAAGTTATAATTAAGCTAGTCAGTTTATACTTTCAGTAATTTCAAACATATGGAGGCAAATATGAAACATTTAAAAACATTTTATAAAAAATGGTTTCAATTATTAGTCGTTATCGTCATTAGCTTTTTTAGTGGTGCCTTGGGTAGTTTTTCAATAACTCAACTAACTCAAAAAAGTGGTGTAAGTAGCTCGAACAACAATAGTACTATTACACAGACTGCCTATAAGAATGAAAATTCAACAACTCAGGCTGTTAACAAAGTAAAAGATGCTGTTGTTTCTGTTATTACTTATTCAACAAATAGACAAAATAGCGTATTTGGCAATGATGATACTGACACAGATTCTCAGCAAATCTCTAGTGAAGGATCTGGGGTTATTTATAAAAAGAATGATAAAGAAGCTTACATCGTAACCAATAATCACGTTATAAATGGCGCCAGCAAAGTAGATATTCGCTTGTCAGATGGAACTAAAGTACATGGAGAAATCGTCGGAGCAGATACTTTCTCTGATATTGCTGTCGTCAAAATCTCTTCAGAAAAAGTGACTACAGTAGCTGAATTTGGTGATTCTAGTAAGTTAACCGTAGGAGAAACTGCTATTGCTATTGGTAGCCCATTGGGTTCTGAATATGCAAATACTGTTACTCAGGGTATTGTATCTAGTCTCAATCGAAATGTATCTTTAAAATCTGAAGATGGACAAGCCATTTCTACAAAAGCCATCCAAACTGATACTGCTATTAACCCAGGTAACTCTGGTGGCCCACTGATCAATATCCAAGGACAGGTTATCGGAATTACCTCAAGTAAAATTGCAACAAATGGAGGCACATCTGTAGAAGGACTTGGTTTCGCAATTCCTGCAAATGATGCTATCAATATTATTGAACAGTTAGAAAAGAACGGAAAAGTGACGCGTCCAGCTTTGGGCATCCAAATGGTCAATCTCTCAAATATTAATACAAGTGATATTAGAAGACTGAATATTCCAAGCAATGTAACATCTGGTGTAGTCGTTCGTTCTGTGCAGAGCAACATGCCTGCCAATGGTCACCTTGAAAAATACGATGTTATTACAAAAGTAGATGACAAAGAGATTGCTTCATCAACAGATTTACAAAGTGCTCTTTACAATCATTCTATCGGAGACACCATTAAGATCACTTACTATCGTAACGGTAAAGAAGAAACTACATCTATTAAACTTGACAAGAGTTCAGGTGATTTAGAATCTTAATTGACATCTATGTAAAGAAAACTTTACATAAGAGAAAAGATGTGCTAGTGTAGAATCATGGAAAAATTTGAAATGATTTCTATCACAGATATACAAAAAAATCCTTATCAACCCCGAAAAGAATTTGATAGAGAAAAACTACATGAACTAGCACAGTCTATCAAAGAAAATGGGGTCATTCAACCGATTATTGTTCGTCAATCTCCTGTTATTGGTTATGAAATCCTTGCAGGAGAGAGACGCTATCGGGCTTCACTTTTAGCTGGTCTAAGGTCTATCCCAGCTGTTGTTAAACAGCTTTCAGATCAAGAGATGATGGTCCAGTCCATCATTGAAAATTTGCAAAGAGAAAATTTAAATCCAATAGAAGAAGCACGCGCCTATGAATCTCTTGTAGAGAAAGGATTTACCCATGCTGAAATTGCAGATAAAATGGGCAAGTCTCGTCCTTATATCAGCAACTCTATTCGCTTGCTGTCCTTGCCAGAACAGATCCTCTCAGAAGTAGAAAATGGCAAACTATCACAAGCCCATGCGCGTTCTCTAGTTGGGTTGAATAAGGAACAACAAGACTATTTCTTTCAACGGATTATATATGAAGACATTTCTGTAAGGAAGTTAGAAGCTCTTCTGACAAAGAAAAAACAAAAGAAACAGAAAAAAAATGATTATTTCATACAAAATGAAGAAGAACAGTTAAAAAAACTACTCGGATTAGATGTAGAAATCAAATTGTCTAAAAAAGACAATGGAAAAATTATTATTTCTTTTTCAAATCAAGAAGAATACAGTAGAATTATCAACAGCCTGAAATAAGGCTGTTCTTTTATTTTTTTATCTCACAAGGTTATCCACTATTTTTTTCAATAAAAAGCTTAATAAATCAACAGTTTCTGATTTTATCCCCAATCTGTGGATAAAACTTGATAACATTGTGGATTATTTTTCACAGCTTGTGGAAAATTCTTACTATCTATGGTAAAATAAGTCTAGCATTAAACTTTTAAATAGTAAAGGAGGAGAAAGGATTGAAAGAAAAACAATTTTGGAATCGTATATTAGAATTTGCTCAAGAAAGACTGACTCGATCCATGTATGATTTCTATGCTATTCAAGCTGAACTCATCAAGGTAGAGGAAAATGTTGCCACTATATTTTTACCACGATCTGAAATGGAAATGGTCTGGGAAAAACAACTAAAAGATATTATTGTAGTTGCTGGATTTGAAATTTATGACGCTGAAATAACTCCCCACTATATTTTCATCAAACCTCAAGATACGACTATCTCACAAGTTGAAGAAGCTCCAAATTCAACTCTTTATGACTATAATCCAAAGTTAGCATCTATTCCTTATTCGGATACTGGATTAAAAGAAAAGTATACCTTTGATAATTTTATTCAGGGGGATGGAAATGTCTGGGCAGTATCAGCAGCTTTGGCTGTCTCTGAAGATTTGGCCTTAACCTATAATCCTCTTTTTATCTATGGAGGACCTGGGCTTGGTAAGACTCACTTACTCAATGCCATTGGGAATGAGATTTTGAAAAATATTCCCGATGCGCGTGTTAAGTACATTCCTGCTGAAAGCTTTATCAACGACTTTCTTGAACATCTGAGACTGGGTGAAATGGATAAATTCAAAAAAACCTACCGTAGCCTCGATCTTTTGTTAATTGATGATATTCAATCGCTGAGTGGAAAAAAAGTTGCAACTCAGGAAGAATTTTTCAATACTTTCAATGTTCTCCATAACAATCAAAAACAAATTGTTCTGACTAGTGATCGTAGCCCTAAACACCTAGAGGGACTTGAAGAACGGCTTGTCACGCGCTTTAGCTGGGGCTTGACGCAAAACATCACACCACCTGATTTTGAGACACGTATTGCCATTTTACAAAGCAAAACAGAGCATTTAGACTACAATTTCCAAAGTGATACCCTAGAATACCTAGCTGGGCAATTTGATTCAAACGTCCGAGAACTTGAAGGAGCAATCAACGACATCACTTTAATTGCCAGAGTAAAAAAAATCAAGGATATCACTATCGATATCGCTGCAGAGGCTATTCGAGCACGTAAACAAGATGTTAGCCAAATGCTCGTCATCCCAATTGATAAAATTCAAAATGAAGTTGGTAACTTTTATGGTGTCAGCGTCAAAGAAATGAAGGGAAGTAGACGCCTTCAAAATATTGTGTTAGCCCGTCAAGTAGCCATGTATTTATCTAGAGAACTAACAGATAATAGTCTTCCAAAAATTGGGAAGGAATTTGGTGGAAAAGACCATACAACAGTTATTCATGCCCATGCCAAAATTAAATCTTTGATTGATGAAGACGATAATTTACGTTTAGAAATTGAATCAATCAAAAAGAAAATCAAATAACTTGTGGATAACTTTTACTTTATTATCTTTTTTATCCACATTTTTTAAACAAGCCAAAAAACTTGATATGACTTGTTTAAAGTCTGTTTTCCACAGATTTCACAGACTCTATTATTACTATTATCCTTCTAATACTAAAAATAAATAAAGGAGAATCCATGATTCATTTTTCAATTAATAAAAATTTATTTCTACAAGCATTAAATACAACTAAGAGAGCTATTAGTTCTAAAAATGCTATTCCTATTTTATCAACCGTCAAAATTGACGTGACCAATGAAGGTGTTACTTTAATTGGTTCAAATGGTCAAATTTCAATTGAAAATTTTATTTCTCAAAAAAATGAAGATGCTGGTCTGTTAATTACTTCTTTAGGTTCGATCCTTCTTGAAGCTTCTTTCTTTATCAATGTGGTATCTAGTCTACCTGATGTAAGTCTTGATTTTAAAGAAATTGAACAAAATCAAATTGTTTTAACGAGTGGTAAATCAGAAATTACCCTAAAAGGAAAAGATAGCGAACAGTACCCACGAATCCAAGAAATTTCAGCAAGCACTCCTTTGGTTCTTGAAACAAAATTACTCAAGAAAATTATCAATGAAACAGCATTTGCTGCAAGTACACAAGAGAGTCGTCCAATTTTAACAGGTGTTCATTTTGTATTAAGTCAACACAAGGAGCTAAAAACAGTTGCAACAGACTCTCATCGTCTAAGCCAGAAAAAATTAACGCTTGAGAAAAATAGTGATGATTTTGATGTCGTGATTCCTAGCCGTTCTCTACGCGAATTTTCAGCGGTATTTACAGATGATATCGAAACTGTAGAGATTTTCTTTGCCAATAACCAAATCCTCTTTAGAAGCGAAAATATTAGCTTCTATACTCGTCTCCTCGAAGGAAACTATCCTGATACAGATCGTTTGATTCCAACAGACTTTAATACTACTATTACTTTTGATGTTGTAAACTTACGCCAGTCAATGGAACGTGCTCGTCTTTTATCAAGTGCTACTCAAAATGGTACTGTGAAACTTGAAATAAAAGATGGTATTGTTAGCGCTCATGTTAACTCGCCAGAAGTTGGTAAAGTAAACGAAGAAATCGATACTGATCAGGTTACTGGTGAAGATTTGACCATTAGTTTCAACCCAACTTACTTGATTGATTCTCTTAAAGCTTTAAATAGCGAAAAAGTGACCATTAGTTTTATCTCAGCTGTTCGTCCATTTACTCTTGTGCCAGCAGACACTGATGAGGACTTCATGCAGCTCATTACACCAGTTCGTACAAATTAAGTGAAAGAGGTTGAGCCTGGCTCGCCTCTTTTATGATATAATCGAAAAAGAAAAGGAGAGTAGTATGTATCAAGTTGGAAATTTTGTTGAAATGAAAAAACCACATGCTTGCACAATCAAGTCAACAGGAAAAAAAGCTAATCGTTGGGAAATTACACGTGTAGGAGCAGATATAAAAATCAAATGTAGCAATTGTGACCATGTTGTCATGATGGGACGCTATGATTTTGATCGAAAAATGAATAAAATTATTGACTGAAAACCCTTAGTTAGAGGGTTAGCAAGTTTTCCTTTTTTGTGTTATAATATTAGGGATTGAAATGAAAACGGAGAATGAGAAAATATGGCTTTAACAGCAGGTATCGTTGGTTTGCCAAACGTTGGTAAATCAACACTATTTAATGCAATTACAAAAGCAGGAGCAGAGGCAGCAAATTACCCATTTGCGACGATTGATCCAAATGTTGGAATGGTAGAAGTTCCAGATGAACGCCTACAAAAACTAACTGAAATGATTACTCCTAAAAAGACAGTTCCAACAACATTTGAATTTACAGATATCGCAGGGATTGTAAAAGGAGCTTCAAAAGGAGAAGGGCTAGGGAATAAATTCTTGGCTAATATCCGTGAAGTAGATGCGATTGTTCATGTAGTTCGTGCTTTTGATGATGAAAATGTGATGCGCGAGCAAGGACGTGAAGACGCCTTTGTGGATCCACTGGCAGATATTGATACTATTAACCTAGAGTTGATTCTTGCTGACTTAGAATCAGTTAATAAGCGCTATATGCGTGTAGAAAAGATGGCACGTACGCAAAAAGATAAAGAATCAGTAGCAGAATTTAATGTTCTTCAAAAGATTAAACCTGTTCTTGAAGATGGAAAATCAGCTCGAACTATTGAATTTACAGATGAGGAACAAAAGGTTGTCAAAGGTCTCTTCCTGTTAACGACTAAACCAGTGCTCTATGTTGCTAATGTGGACGAGGATGTGGTTTCAGAACCTGACTCTATCGACTATGTTAAACAAATTCGTGAATTCGCAGCGACAGAAAATGCTGAAGTAGTCGTTATTTCTGCGCGTGCTGAGGAAGAAATTTCTGAGTTAGACGAAGAAGACAAGCAAGAGTTTCTTGAAGCACTTGGGTTGACAGAATCAGGCGTTGACAAGTTGACTCGTGCAGCTTACCACTTGCTTGGACTGGGAACTTACTTCACAGCTGGCGAAAAAGAAGTTCGCGCTTGGACCTTCAAACGTGGTATGAAGGCTCCTCAAGCAGCTGGTATTATCCACTCAGACTTTGAAAAAGGATTTATTCGTGCAGTAACTATGTCATATGAGGATCTAGTGAAATACGGATCTGAAAAGGCTGTAAAAGAAGCTGGACGCTTGCGTGAAGAAGGAAAAGAATATATCGTTCAAGACGGCGATATCATGGAATTCCGCTTTAATGTCTAAAAAAATTAATGAATAGTGTCAATTAGGTTGGAAAAAAATTCCAACCCTTTTGGCTTTTGAAAGGAAAAATAAATGACCAAATTACTTGTAGGCTTGGGAAATCCAGGAGATAAATATTTTGAAACAAAACACAATGTTGGCTTTATGTTGATTGACCAACTAGCGAAGAAACAGAATGTCACTTTTACACACGATAAGATATTTCAAGCTGACCTAGCATCCTTTTTCCTAAATGGAGAAAAAATTTATCTTGTCAAACCAACGACATTTATGAATGAAAGTGGAAAAGCGGTTCATGCTTTATTGACTTACTATGGTTTGGATATTGAAGATTTACTCATCATTTATGATGATCTTGACATGGAAGTTGGAAAGATTCGTTTAAGAGCAAAGGGATCCGCAGGTGGTCATAATGGTATCAAGTCTATTATTCAACATATTGGAACCCAAACCTTTAATCGTGTTAAGATTGGAATCGGAAGACCTAAAAATGGAATGTCAGTTGTTAACCATGTTTTGAGTACCTTTGACAAGGATGATTATATTGGTATTTTACAGTCTATTGACAAAGTTGACGATTCTGTAAACTACTATTTACAAGAGAAAAATTTTGAGAAAACAATGCAGAGGTATAACGGATAAATGTTAACCTTATTAGATTTATTCTCAGAAAATAATCAGATAAAAAAATGGCATCGAAATCTGACAGATAAGAAAAGACAATTAATGTTAGGCTTGTCAACTTCTACAAAAGCTTTAGCAATTGCTAGTAGTTTGAGACAGGAAGATAAGATTGTGTTATTGACGTCAACTTATGGAGAAGCAGAAGGACTTGTTAGTGATCTTATATCTGTCTTGGGTGAGGAACTTGTCTATCCATTTTTAGTAGATGACTCCCCTATGGTCGAGTTTTTGATGTCTTCACAAGAAAAAATCATTTCACGGGTTGAAGCCTTGCGTTTTTTGACTGATTCATCTAAGAAAGGGATTTTAGTTTGTAATATCGCAGCAAGTCGATTGATTTTACCGTCTCCCAATATATTCAAAGATAGTATTGTAAAAATAACAGTTGGTGAAGAATATGATCAACACACGTTTATCCATCAGTTAAAGGAAATAGGTTATCGCAAAGTTACGCAAGTACAAACTCAAGGTGAGTTTAGTATTCGAGGAGATATTTTAGATATTTTTGAGATGTCTCAGTTAGAACCTTTCCGAATCGAGTTTTTTGGTGATGAAGTAGATGGAATTCGGACTTTTGAAGTAGAAACACAATTATCAAAAGAAAATCAAACAGAACTCACTATCTTTCCAGCAAGTGATATACTTTTGAGGGAAAAGGACTATCTACGAGGGCAGTCAGCTTTAGAAAAGCAAAGTTCAAAGACCTTATCACCAATTTTAAAATCATACTTGGAAGAGATTTTGTCAAGTTTTCATCAAAAACAAGTACATTCAGATAGTCGAAAGTTTTTATCTTTATGTTACGATAAAACATGGACTATATTTGATTATATTGAAAAAGATACACCAGTGTTTTTTGATGATTACCAAAAATTGATGAATCAGTATGAAGCCTTTGAAAGAGAGTTAGCGCAATACTTTACAGAAGATTTACAGAATGGTAAATCATTTTCTGATATGCAGTATTTTGCAGATACAGAACAAACCTATAAAAAACAAAGTCCAGTTACCTTTTTCTCCAATCTCCAAAAAGGGTTAGGAAATCTCAAGTTTGATCACATTTATCAATTTAATCAATTTCCCATGCAGGAGTTTTTCAATCAATTTTCTTTTCTTAAAGAAGAAATTGAGCGATATAAAAAAATGGACTACACCATTATTCTGCAGTCTAGCAATTCAATGGGAAGTAAAACATTGGAGGGTGTTTTAGAGGAATACCAGATTAAATTGGATTCCAGAGATAAGTCAAGTATCTGTAAAGAATCTGTAAACTTCATTGAGGGTAATCTAAGACATGGTTTTCATTTTGTAGATGAAAAAATTCTCTTGATCACTGAACATGAGATTTTTCAAAAGAAATTAAAACGTCGTTTTCGAAGACAACATGTTTCAAACGCAGAGAGATTAAAAGATTACAATGAACTTGAAAAAGGAGACTACGTTGTTCACCATATTCATGGAATTGGTCAATATCTAGGCATTGAAACAATTGAAATCAAAGGGATTCACCGTGATTATGTCAGTGTTCAATATCAAAATGGGGATCAAATCTCCATCCCAGTTGAGCAGATTCAGTTACTGTCAAAATATGTTTCAAGTGATGGGAAAGCTCCAAAACTTAATAAATTAAATGATGGTCATTTTAAAAAGGCTAAGCAAAAAGTTAAGAACCAGGTAGAGGATATAGCTGACGATTTAATCAAGCTTTATTCTGAGCGTAGTCAGTTGAAGGGGGTTGCTTTCTCAGCTGATGATGATAATCAAAATGCTTTTGATGATGCCTTCCCTTATGTTGAAACGGATGATCAACTTCGTAGTATTGAGGAAATCAAGAGAGATATGCAGGATTCTCATCCCATGGATCGACTTCTAGTTGGAGATGTTGGTTTTGGGAAGACTGAAGTTGCAATGCGTGCAGCCTTTAAGGCGGTCAATGATCATAAACAAGTTGTCGTTCTAGTTCCGACGACGGTTTTAGCGCAACAACACTATACAAATTTTAAAGAGAGATTCCAAAATTTTGCAGTTAATATTGATGTGTTGAGTCGTTTTAGAAGTAAAAAAGAGCAGACTGAAACACTTGAAAAATTGAAAAAGGGTCAAGTTGATATTTTGATTGGAACCCATCGTGTTTTGTCAAAAGATGTTGTGTTTGCTGATTTAGGCTTGATGATTATTGATGAGGAACAACGATTTGGTGTCAAGCATAAGGAAACCTTGAAAGAACTGAAGAAACAAGTGGATGTCCTAACTTTGACTGCTACTCCAATCCCTCGTACCCTCCATATGTCTATGCTGGGAATCAGAGATTTGTCTGTTATTGAAACTCCGCCGACTAATCGCTATCCTGTTCAGACCTATGTTTTGGAAAAGAATGATAGTGTGATTCGTGATGCTGTTTTACGTGAAATGGACCGTGGAGGTCAAGTTTACTATCTTTACAATAAAGTTGACACAATTGATCAGAAGGTTTCAGAATTACAGGAGTTGATTCCAGAGGCTTCGATTGGGTATGTTCATGGGCAAATGAGTGAGATTCAGTTAGAAAATACTCTACTGGGTTTCATTGAAGGTCAGTATGATATCTTGGTGACAACTACCATTATTGAGACAGGGGTGGACATTCCAAATGCCAATACTTTATTTATTGAAAATGCGGACCATATGGGCTTGTCAACCTTGTATCAGTTAAGAGGAAGAGTCGGTCGTAGTAATCGTATTGCTTATGCCTATCTCATGTATCGTCCAGAAAAATCAATCAGTGAAGTCTCCGAGAAGAGATTAGAAGCGATTAAAGGATTTACAGAATTGGGCTCTGGATTTAAGATTGCAATGCGAGATCTTTCGATTCGCGGAGCAGGAAATCTTTTAGGAAAATCCCAGTCTGGTTTCATTGATTCTGTTGGTTTTGAATTGTATTCGCAGTTATTGGAGGAAGCTATTGCTAAACGACATGGTAATGGGAACACAAGAACCAAAGGAAATACCGAATTGATTTTACAAATTGATGCCTATCTTCCTGATACCTATATTTCTGATCAACGACATAAGATTGAAATTTACAAGAAAATTCGTCAAATTGACAACCGTGTCAACTACGAAGAATTACAAGAAGAGTTGATGGACCGATTTGGAGAGTACCCAGACGTGGTAGCCTATCTTTTAGAGATTGGTTTGGTTAAGTCTTATCTTGATAAGGTATTTGTTCAACGTGTGGAAAGAAAAGAAAATAAGATTACAGTTCAATTTGAAAAAATTACTCAGCGATTGTTTTTGGCTCAAGATTATTTTAAAGCTTTATCCGCAACGGACTTAAAAGCAGCCATAGCTGAGAATAAGGGATTAATGGAAGTTGTGTTTGATATCCGAAACAAGAAGGACTATGAAATTTTAGAAGGTCTGCTCATTTTTGGAGAAAGTTTATTAGAGATAAAAGTGTCGAAAGAAGGCAATTCCCTTTAACATTTTTCTTCTATAAAGTAGATAAAAATGATACAATAATAATTTGAGGTAATAAAAATGAGATTAGACAAATATTTAAAAGTATCACGAATTATCAAGCGTCGTACAGTCGCAAAAGAAGTAGCAGATAAAGGCAGAATCAAGGTAAATGGAATCTTGGCCAAAAGTTCAACGGATTTGAAAGTTAATGACCAAGTTGAAATTCGCTTTGGCAATAAGTTGCTACTTGTAAAAGTACTAGAGATGAAGGATAGTACAAAAAAAGAAGATGCAGCAGGAATGTATGAAATTATCAGTGAAACACGGGTAGAAGAAAATGTCTAAAAATATCGTACAATTGAATAATTCTTTTATTCAAAATGAACACCAACGTCGTCGCTATCTGATGAAAGAACGACAAAAACGTAATCGTTTCATGGGTTGGGTTCTTATTTTGATGATTTTATTGTTCATTTTACCAACTTATAATCTTGCTCAAAGCTATCATCAATTACTCCAAAGACGTCAACAGTTATCAGACTTGCAAACTCAGTATCAAACCTTGAGTGAGGAAAAGGAGAAAGAGACAGCTTTTGCTACAAAGTTGAAAGATGAAGATTACGCTGCTAAATACATGCGTGCAAAATATTATTATTCTAAGAATAGGGAAGCTGTTTATACGATTCCTGACTTGCTCCCAAGGTGATAAAATGGAAAATTTATTAGACGTAATTGAGCAATTTTTGAGTCTATCGGATGAAAAACTAGAAGAGTTGTCTGATAAAAATCAATTATTGCGTTTACAAGAAGAAAAGGAAAGGAAGAATGCGTAAATTCTTAATTATTTTGTTGCTACCTAGTTTTTTGACCATTTCAAAAGTCGTTAGCACAGAAAAAGAAGTCGTCTATACTTCTAAAGAAATTTATTACCTTTCACAATCTGACTTTGGTATTTATTTTAGAGAAAAATTAAGTTCTCCCATGGTTTATGGAGAAGTTCCTGTTTATGCGAATGAAGATTTAGTAGTAGAATCTGGAAAATTGACTCCAAAAACAAGTTTTCAAATAACCGAGTGGCGTTTAAATAAACAAGGAATTCCAGTATTTAAGTTATCCAACCATCAATTTATTGCTGCAGACAAACGATTTTTATATGATCAGTCAGAGGTAACTCCAACAATAAAAAAAGTATGGTTAGAATCTGATTTTAAACTGTATAATAGCCCTTATGATTTAAAAGAAGTGAAATCATCCTTATCAGCTTATTCGCAAGTATCAATTGATAAGACAATGTTTGTAGAAGGAAGAGAATTTTTATATATTGATCAGGATGGATGGGTAGATAAGGAGTCAACTTCTGAAGAAGATAATCGGATAGGTAAAGTCCAAGAAATGTTATCTGAAAAATATCAAAAAGATTCTTTCTCTATTTATATTAAGCAACTGACTACTGGAAAAGAGGCTGGTATCAATCAAGATGAAAAGATGTATGCGGCTAGTGTTTTAAAACTCCCTTATCTCTACTATACGCAAGAAAAAATAAATGAGGGTCTTTATCAGTTAGACACGACTGTAAAATACGTATCAGCAGTCAATGATTTTCCAGGTTCCTATAAACCAGAAGGAAGTGGTAGTCTTCCTAAAAAAGAGGATAATAAAGAGTATTCTCTAAAGGATTTAATTACGAAAGTATCAAAAGAATCTGATAATGTAGCTCATAATTTATTGGGATATTACATTTCAAACCAATCTGATGCCACATTTAAATCCAAGATGTCTGCTATTATGGGAGATGATTGGGATCCAAAAGAAAAATTGATTTCTTCTAAAATGGCTGGGAAAGTCATGGAAGCTATTTATAACCAAAATGGATTTGTATTGGATTCTTTGACTAAAACAGATTTTGATAATCAGCGAATTGCCAAAGGTGTTTCTGTGAAGGTATCTCATAAAATTGGGGATGCGGACGAATTTAAGCATGATACGGGTGTTGTCTACGCAGATTCTCCATTTATTCTTTCTATTTTCACTAAGAATTCTGATTATGATACAATTTCTCAGATAGCCAAGGATGTTTATGAGGTTCTAAAATGAGGGAACAAGATTTTTTAAATCATTTTCTCAAGAAGGGATATTTCAAAAAGCATACTAAGGTGGTGCTAGCTCTTTCTGGTGGGTTAGATTCTATGTTTCTATTTAAGGTATTATCTACTTATCAAAAAGAGTTAGAAATTGAATTGATTCTAGCCCATGTGAATCATAAGCAGAGAGTAGAATCAGATTGGGAAGAAAAGGAATTAAGGAAGTTGGCTGCTGAAGCAGAGCTTCCTATTTATATCAGCAATTTTTCAGGAGAATTTTCAGAAGCGCGGGCTCGACATTTTCGTTATGATTTTTTTCAAGAGGTCATGAAAAAGACAGGTGTGACAGCCTTAGTCACTGCCCACCATGCGGATGATCAGGTGGAAACGATTTTGATGCGTTTGATTCGAGGCACTCGTTTGCGCTATCTATCAGGAATTAAGGAGAAGCAAGTAGTAGGAGAGATAGAAATCATTCGGCCCTTCTTGCATTTTCAGAAAAAAGACTTTCCTCCAATTTTTCACTTTGAAGATACATCAAATAAGGAAAATCATTATTTTCGCAATCGTATTCGAAATTCTTATTTACCAGAATTAGAAAAAGAAAATCCTAGATTTAGAGATGCAATCTTAAGCATCGGCAATGAAATTTTAGATTATGACTTAGCTATAGCTGAATTATCAAGGAATATTGATGTAGAAAATTTAGAGCAGCTATTGTCTTACTCTGAGTCTACACAAATAGTTTTACTTCAAACTTATCTGAATCGTTTTCCAGATTTGAATCTTACGAAAGCTCAGTTTGAAGAAGTTAGACAAATTTTAAAAACTAAAAGCCAGTATCGTCATCCGCTTAAAAATGGTTATGAATTAGTAAAAGAGTATCAACAGTTTCGGATTTGTAAAATCAGTCCTCAGTCTGATGAAAAAGAAGATGAACTTGTGCTACACTATCAAAATCAGGTATCTTACCAAGGTTATTTATTTTCCTTTGGACTTCCTTTAGAAGGTGAATTAATTCAGCAGGTACCTGTTTCACGCGAAACATCAATACACATTCGTCATCGAAAAACAGGAGATTTTTTGATTCAAAATGGGTATAGAAAAAAACTCAGACGTCTATTTATTGATTTGAAAATTCCTATGGAAAAGCGGAAATCTGCTCTGATTATTGAGCAATTTGGTGAAATTGTCTCAATTTTGGGAATTGCGACCAGTAATTTGAGTAAAAACACGAAAAATGATATAATGAACACTGTACTTTATATAGAAAAAATAGATAGGTAAAAAAATGTTAGAAAACGATATTAAAAAAATCCTCGTTTCACACGATGAAATTACAGAAGCTGCTAAAAAATTAGGTGCTCAACTCACTAAAGACTATGCAGGAAAAAATCCAATTTTAGTTGGGATTTTAAAAGGATCTATTCCTTTTATGGCTGAATTGGTTAAACATATCGACACACATATTGAAATGGACTTCATGATGGTTTCTAGCTATCATGGTGGAACAGCAAGTAGTGGTGTCATCAATATCAAGCAAGATGTGACTCAAGATATCAAAGGAAGACATGTTCTGTTTATAGAAGATATCATTGATACAGGTCAAACTTTGAAGAGTTTAAGAGATATGTTTAAAGCAAGAGAGGCTGCTTCTGTTAAAATTGCAACCTTGTTGGATAAACCAGAGGGACGTGTTGTAGAAATTGAGGCAGACTATACCTGCTTTACTATCCCAAATGAGTTTGTAGTAGGTTATGGTTTAGACTACAAAGAAAACTATCGTAACCTTCCTTATGTTGGAGTATTGAAAGAAGAAGTATATTCAAATTAGAAAGAACAATTTTTAATGAAAAAACAAAATAATGGTTTAATTAAAAATCCTTTTCTATGGTTATTACTTATTTTTTTCCTAGTTACAGCTTACCAGTATTTTAGTACAGGTAGTGTTGCAGGGAAAAGTGAGCAAATTAATTATACAGAATTGGTAAAAGAAATTACCGATGACAATGTAAAAGAATTGACTTACCAACCAAATGGCAGTGTTATCGAAGTTTCAGGTGTTTATAAAAATCCTAAAACAAGTAAAGAAGAAACAGGTATCCAGTTCTTTTCTCCTTCTGCTACAACAGTAGAGAAATTTTCAAGTATTATTCTTCCTTCAGATACTACAGTATCAGAATTGCAAAAACTTGCTTCTGACCATAAGGCGGAAGTAACTGTTAAGCATGAAAGTTCAAGTGGTATGTGGATTAATATTCTTGTATCCATTGTGCCATTCGGTATTCTATTCTTCTTCCTATTCTCTATGATGGGAAATATGGGAGGAAATAATAGCCGTAACCCGATGAGTTTTGGACGTAGTAAGGCTAAAGCTGCAAATAAAGAAGATATTAAAGTAAGATTTTCAGATGTTGCTGGAGCTGAGGAAGAAAAACAAGAACTAGTTGAAGTTGTTGAATTTTTAAAAGATCCAAAACGATTTACAAAACTTGGAGCCCGTATTCCAGCAGGTGTTCTTTTGGAGGGACCTCCGGGAACAGGGAAGACCTTGCTTGCCAAAGCAGTTGCAGGAGAAGCAGGTGTTCCATTCTTTAGTATCTCAGGTTCTGACTTTGTAGAAATGTTTGTCGGAGTTGGAGCTAGTCGTGTTCGTTCTCTTTTTGAAGATGCCAAAAAAGCAGCACCAGCTATTATCTTTATCGATGAAATTGATGCTGTTGGACGTCAACGTGGAGTTGGTCTTGGCGGAGGAAATGACGAACGTGAACAAACCTTGAACCAACTTTTGATTGAGATGGATGGTTTTGAGGGAAATGAAGGGATTATCGTCATTGCTGCGACAAACCGTTCAGATGTACTAGACCCTGCCCTTTTGAGGCCAGGACGTTTTGATAGAAAAGTATTGGTTGGCCGTCCTGATGTTAAGGGTCGTGAAGCAATCTTGAAAGTTCATGCTAAGAACAAGCCTTTAGCAGAAGATGTTGATTTGAAATTAGTGGCTCAACAAACTCCAGGTTTTGTTGGTGCTGATTTAGAGAATGTATTGAATGAAGCGGCTTTAGTCGCTGCTCGTCGCAATAAATCGATAATTGATGCCTCAGATATTGATGAAGCAGAGGATAGAGTTATTGCTGGTCCTTCTAAGAAAGATAAGACAGTTTCACAAAAAGAACGTGAATTGGTTGCCTACCATGAGGCAGGACATACCATTGTTGGTCTAGTCTTGTCGAATGCTCGTGTTGTGCATAAAGTTACCATCGTACCACGTGGTCGTGCAGGCGGTTATATGATTGCACTTCCTAAAGAGGATCAAATGCTTCTATCTAAAGAAGATATGAAAGAGCAATTGGCTGGCTTAATGGGTGGACGTGTAGCCGAAGAAATTATCTTTAATGTCCAAACTACAGGAGCTTCAAACGACTTTGAACAGGCGACACAAATGGCGCGTGCAATGGTTACAGAGTACGGTATGAGTGAAAAACTTGGTCCAGTTCAATATGAAGGAAACCATGCTATGTTTGGTGCACAGAGTCCTCAAAAATCAATTTCAGAACAAACAGCTTATGAAATTGACGAAGAGGTTCGTTCATTATTAAATGAGGCACGAAATAAAGCTGCTGAAATTATTCAGTCAAATCGTGAAACTCACAAGTTGATTGCAGAAGCACTATTGAAATACGAAACATTGGATAGTACACAAATTAAATCTCTTTATGAAACAGGAAAGATGCCTGAAACAGTAGAAGAGGAATCACATGCACTATCCTATGATGAAGTAAAGTCAAAAATGAATGATGAGAAATAACCCAAAGAGAGGCAAGACCTCTCTTTTTTTGTGCAGTTTAGACGGTGTAGGGAACAGAATGGGGAAATGGGACAAAAGTGTTTCTGAATCTGTTAGACTGTATCTAGAAAGGGGAACGTTATGTTTAAAGAATTGTATAAAGAAGTCCAGGGAATTGTATATAAGTGTAGAAATGAATATTACCTTCATTTATGGGAGTTATCGGATTGGGACCAAGAGGGGATGATTTGCTTACATGAATTGATTAGCAGAGAAGAAGATCTGGCAGAAGATATTCCTCGTTTAAGAAAATATTTCAAAACCAAGTTTCGAAATCGAATCCTAGACTATATCCGTAAGCAAGAAAGTCAGAAGCGTAGATATGATAAAGAACCCTATGAAGAAGTAGGTGAGATCAGTCATCGTATCAGTGAGGGAGGTCTCTGGCTAGATGAGTATTATCTCTTTCATGAAACACTAAGAGATTATAGAAACAAACAAAGTAAAGACAAACAAGAAGAGTTAGAACGGGTCTTAAGACATGAACGCTTCCGAGGGCGTCAAAGAGTATTAAGAGACTTACGTATTGTGTTTAAGGAGTTTGATATCCGTACTCGGTAAGAAGCTATGCAAAAAAAAGAAAAAAACAGAAAAAGTAGTTGACAAAGTTTGAAAAGCCTGTATAATAGTAAGAGTTGAAAACAACTCAGGTCCGTTGGTCAAGGGGTTAAGACACCGCCTTTTCACGGCGGTAACACGGGTTCGAATCCCGTACGGACTATGGTA